>JADGCM010000052.1 GCA_015228995.1 Magnetococcales bacterium | reverse complement strand
GCTGTTTCCTGTCTTAATCAAGCCAATCCTGTCATCAAGTGAATCAGGGTTCAGATAAAATATGAACTACTTAAATCGTATTACCGTCAATGAAAATCAATGCGGCGGCAAACCATGTATTCGTGGATTGCGTATCCGAGTTAAAGATATACTCGAAATGCTTGCTGCTGGCATGTCACATGAAACTATCCTTGAAGATTACCCTTATTTAGAGTCTGAAGACATCTCGGCTGCACTTGAATATGCTGCCTATCAAACGGACCACCCTGTTATAAGAGTAGCGTGACTTGCGTTACTTGATAGACGCTCAGTTGCCGATGGCTCTAGCGCGGTTTCTGTCTGGCATTGGCCGAGAAGCTGAGCATGTCGCTGATGCTGGTTTAGCAGGTGCGGATGATACCACCATCTGGAAATACGCCATCAAGACAAACTCGATTATTGTCACCAAAGACGATGACTTCATTAAACGAGGTTATCTTGCTTCAAATAGCCCGTCTATTGTCTGGATCAGGGTCGGTAATACAAGCAAGAAAGAGATGATTTCTATATTAGAAAAAACAATTTATAATATAGAAAAATCTTTATTGTCTGGTGAGAAGATTGTGGAAGTTGTTAAGGACCATGTCTGAACCATGATTATCGGAATGTCTGAACCATGATTAGAAGGATTAAAGGATGACCATGATGCTGCCGCTGTTTCCTGTCTTAATCAAGCTAATCCTGTCATCAAGTGAATCAGGGTTCAGACAATTCAAGCCAATCTTACTCATCAAGCAAATCAAGGCAGACAATTCAAGCCAATCTTGTAACATAGTGAATCAAGGCAGATAACATGCTGCACGAAGCATTAACCAGAAAAATTATCGGCTGTGCCATGCAGGTACATAGTACCCTTGGCAGTGGCTTTCAAGAGGTGATCTATCAGCGCGCTCTGGCCATTGAGATGGCGTATCAGAATCTGTCCTTTGAGCGCGAGAAAGAGATGGACATCTACTACCGCGACACACAGATTGGCACTAGGCGCGTTGATTTTTTCGTCGAAGAGAAGATTATGGTTGAAATCAAGGCCATTGCTGCTATTGAGGATGTCCATATCGCTCAAGCAATGAATTATCTGGAGGCTTATTATATGCAGATTGGGTTATTGCTTAACTTTGGGTCAAAGAGCTTGCAGTTCAAGCGTATACATAACAATGCTATCGGCAAAGAGGAACTTCTGAGTCAATGACCACCGTCGGCCAAACGGAACGCAAAACCCAACAGCGTGTTGTTGAGCTATTCCAGCACCAACTACACTACCGTTACCTGGGCCGATGGTCTGATCATGACCAACATGGTGCCATCGAAGAAGATCTGTTACGCCATTTTTTACAGAAACAATACAGTAACCTACTGGTTAAGCGTGCCCTGCATGAATTCATTAAAGTGGCCAACGATCATACCAAGAGCCTTTATGATCGCAACCAAGCTGTCTATTCTCTGCTACGTTACGGGGTAAAAATCAAGCCGGATGTGGGACAAAACACCGAAACCGTCTGGCTGATCGATTGGCGCAATCCCGCCAACAATGACTTTGCCATTGCTGAAGAAGTCACCGTCAAGGGGGCTCATAGCAAACGACCGGATATTGTCCTCTATGTCAACGGTATTGCCCTGGGCGTGTTGGAATTGAAACGATCTACGGTTTCTATCTCTGAGGGTATTCGCCAGAACCTGGACAACCAGAAAAAGGAGTTCATTCAACCTTTCTTCTCTACCATGCAGATGGTCATGGCAGGCAATGATACCGAAGGGTTGCGCTATGGAACCATTGAAACGCCGGAGAAATACTATCTGCATTGGCAAGAACAGAGTTTTACCGACAATCCCAATATCCTTGACCGGCACTTGATGCAGCTTTGTGATCGGAAGCGGTTGCTGGAACTGATCCATGATTTTGTGGTGTTTGATGCCGGTATTAAAAAACTGTGTCGCCATAACCAGTACTTCGGTGTCCGTGCTGCGCAGGAGTTTATCCGTCGTCGTGAAGGAGGCATCATTTGGCATACACAAGGGAGTGGTAAAAGTCTTACCATGGTCTGGCTGGCAAAATGGATTCGTGAGCATTGTTCTGATGCGCGAGTCCTGATTATCACGGACCGGACCGAACTGGATGAACAAATTGAAAAAGTTTTTTTGGGGGTCAATGAACAGATTTATCGCACCCAAAGCGGTGTTGATTTGGTGACGACACTAGACAACACAGCGCCTTGGTTGATCTGCTCCTTGATCCATAAATTCGGTGGCCCCAACGACGACCATGCCGAATCGGTCGCAGATTACATCCGGACAGTTCGGCAAAAAGCGCTGCTACCCGATTTTAGGCCTAAGGGCGATCTCTATGTCTTTGTTGATGAGTGCCATCGTACCCAATCGGGAGAGTTGCACCAGGCTATGAAATCAATACTGCCTAATGCCGTGTTTATTGGCTTTACCGGCACACCACTGCTAAAGGCCGATAAACAGAAAAGTATTGAAATATTTGGGCCTTATATCCACACTTATAAATTTACCGATGCTGTGAAAGATGGTGTCGTGCTCGATTTGCGCTACGAGGCCAGAGATATCGATCAACATATTACCTCGCCAGACAAGATCGACGCTTGGTTCGATGCTAAAACCAGAGGCCTGACCGATCTGGCCAAGGCCCAGCTGAAACAAAAATGGGGGACGATTCAACGGGTACTTTCGAGCCAATCCCGTTTGCAGAAAATAGTTGCCGATATCCTATTGGACATGGAAACCAAACCGCGATTGAATGATGGCCATGGCAACGCCCTGTTGGTTGCCGGCAGCATCTACGAGGCCTGCCAGTTCTACGAACTGTTTGCCGGTACAGAGTTGCAGGGTAAGTGTGCCATTATCACCAGCTACCAGCCCGCTGTTGCCAACATCAAAGGCGAAACCACCGGTCATGGAGATACCGATACACTGGTCACCTATCGTGTTTATCGGGATATGTTGGCGGCATGGTTTGATGAACCGGCTGCCGTCGCTGTCAATAAAGCTGAAGCGTTCGAGAAAGCGGTCAAAAAGAAATTTATCGAGCAACCCGGGCAGATGAAACTGCTGATCGTCGTTGACAAGCTGTTAACCGGGTTTGATGCCCCATCAGCAACCTACCTTTACATCGACAAAAAGATGCGCGACCACGGTCTATTTCAGGCGATCTGCCGTGTTAATCGGCTTGATGGAGAGAGCAAGGAATACGGCTATATCGTCGATTACAAAGACCTCTTCAAAAGCATAGAAGGTGCGGTACAGGACTATACCTCGGGTTCACTGGATGGCTACGACAAGGACGATATCGTCGGACTCTTGGAAGATCGTTTGACCAAGGCTAAAGAGCGTTTGGACCAGACCCTTGAAGCTGTTCGTTTGTTATGTGAACCGGTTAGTCAACCCAGAACAACGGCTGACTACCTCCATTATTTTTGTGCCCGAGAGTCCGGTAACGCTGCGCAGCTTAAGGAAAATGAACCCAAACGGTTGGCTTTGTATCAACTGACCGCTTCTTTTCTGCGCGCCTTCGCCAATATCGCCAATGAACTACTTCAGACGGGTTACACGCCTGTGGCAGTTGACGCATTGAAGGCCGAAGTGGCGCATTATGCCAAGGCAAGGGATGAGGTCAAGCTGGCCAGTGGTGATTATATCGACCTCAAATTGTATGAACCCGCCATGCGGCGTCTGATAGATACCTATATCCAGGCCGACACGAGTGAGAAAATTTCGGCTTTTGATGACCAATCACTGGTACAGCTGATTGTTGAACGGGGGGTTCCAGCTGCAATCGGTCAGTTGCCCACGGGGATTTCGGGGGACGAAGAAGCTGCCGCTGAAACGATTGAAAACAATATCCGTAAGCTGATCGTCAACGAAACACCCATAGACCCGGTCTATTATGGCAGGATGTCGAAACTGCTGGATGACCTGATTCAGCGTCGCCGTCAAAAAGCCATTGATTACAGGAAATATTTAGATAAGTTTGAGGAGCTTGCTAAACAGGTAACCCGAACAACAGGTCAGGCAAATTATCCCGAACAGATTAATACCCCTGGCAAGCAGGCGTTGTTTAACAATCTCAATCGAGATCAATCGTTGGTATTGGCTGTGCATCATGCGGTAACCCGTAGCCGGCAGAGCGATTGGCGCGGCCATGCTCTGAAAACCAAGCAGGTAAAACAGGCTATCAAAGCTGCTTTAGGCAACGATGAGACGTTAGCGAAAGAAATACTTGGAATTATTAAAAATCACGATGAATATTAACAGCCACTGTATCGTTGTCGGCGACCTAACCGTCGATGTGATACGCAAGGATATCAAAAATCTCCACTTAGGGGTCTACCCGCCACAGGGTAGAGTACGCGTGGCAGTGCCGTTGCTGGTTAATGATGAAATGATCCGATTGGCCATCATTCAGAAGTTAAGCTGGATCAAACGACAACAGTCCCGGTTTCAATCGCAACCGCGTCAGTCACAACGTGAAATGGTTGACGGTGAGAGTCATTATTTCATGGGACAACGTTACCGTTTGGTGGTGACCGAACATAACGCTCCTCCCAAAGTGGTGGTGCGAGACCATTCATTCATGGATCTGTTTGTTAGGCCCCATACCACCGTTGACCAGCGCCAGCAGGTGCTCCACGATTGGTACCGGGTTCAGCTTGGGATGATCATTCCCCCACTATTGGATAAATGGCAACGGGTGCTTGGTGTTCAGGTTGCCGATTGGCGCATCAGGCGGATGAAGACGCGGTGGGGGAGTTGCGTTATTCAAGCAAAACGGATCTGGTTTAATCTGGAATTGGCCAAAAAGCCGTTGCAGCAGCTAGAATATGTGGTGGTACACGAGTTGGCCCATTTGCTGGAACGGGGCCATGGAGACCGGTTTATCGCTATTCTCGACCGTGTCATGCCCCAGTGGCGATACCATCGCGATGCGTTGAACCATTCGGTGTTGGGACATGACTCTTGGTGAATCATCCATGAATCAGGCAGAACAGGTCGCCAACACAGCTACGTCCGCAGTTGACCACTCCCCAGCACAATATACTTCTGGCAGGTCAGCCCCTCCAGACCGACTGGTCCACGCACATGGAGCTTGTCGGTTGAGATCCCCATCTCGGCACCGAGACCGAACTGAAAGCCATCGTTAAAACGGCTGGAGGCGTTGACCATCACCGCCGAGGAATCGACCTCGCGCAGAAAGCGCATGGCGCGATCATGATCGCGGGTGACAATGACGTCGGTGTGTTGCGAGGAATGGGCCGCAATGTGAAGCAGAGCCTCGTCGAATCGATCCACCACCCGAATCGCTAGGATGGGAGCCAGAAATTCGGTATCCCAGTCGCGATCGGTGGCCGCCACAGCCGGAATGGCGGCAGCGGTCAGGTGCTGCAGCGTACGTGGGCAACCGCGCAATTCACAACCGGCCTGGTGTAACCGGTCTCCTACCTGGGGGAGAAAGTCAGCCGCAATGGCCTCGTGTACCAATAAAATCTCGGTCGCGTTGCAGACTGCTGTGCGCTGCATCTTGCCATTGAAGGTCAATTCAATGGCCATGGCTAGGTCGGCATAACGATCGATATAGGTGTGGCAAATGCCATCCAAATGCTTGATGACCGGAATATGGGACTCCTCAATGACCCGCTGGATCAACCCCTTGCCACCACGGGGAATCACTACATCGATCCAACGATCACAGCGCAGCAACGCCCCAACAGCGGCACGATCGGGGGTGGCCAAACATTGCACCACGGCGGCGGGCAGACCGGCATCGGCTACCGCTGCGGTCAAACAGGCGGCAATGGCTTGGTTGGAATGGTGGGCTTCCGAACCACCGCGCAAGATGATGGCATTGCCTGATTTGATGCACAGACCCACGGCATCGGCAGTGACATTGGGACGCGACTCATAGATAATGGCCATCACTCCCAGCGGCACCCGCATCCGACCCACCGACATACCATTGGGACGCACGCGCAGCTCGCTGACCTCCCCAATCGGGTCGGGTAGCGCGGCAATCTGACGCAGACCAGTGGCCATGGCAGCGATACCAGCGGCATCGACGCGCAAGCGGTCGATCAGTGCTGGGGCCAATCCGGCCTGTTGAGCGGCCTCTAAATCGCGATGGTTGGCCTCTAGCAATGGTTGCTGTTGGGCCAAGAGTCGATCTGCCATGATCCCAAGAGCACGATTGCGTACCGCCCCACTGGAACGGGCTAACAGCGGCGCCGCCTGACGGGCTTGCTGTGCCATGCTCTCCACCGATGCTACAACGGAGTTGGGGAAGTGGGCCGTTGCTTCAGTCATGAATGGATGCTCCTTTGCGTGTCGTGCCAATGGCTCATGTTGTCAGAACCACCAAATTATCGCGATGAATCACCTCATCGTCGCCACGAAAACCAAGTATGGCCTCAAACTCGCTGCTGTGATGGCCAGCGATACGCCGCAATTCGTCGGCACTGTAGTTGACCAAGCCGCGTGCCAAGGGTTCCCCCTGCGGGGACAAACAGCGTACCGCTGCACCACGGTCGAAATGGCCTTGGACGCGCCGAATACCTTTAGCCAACAGGCTGCGGCCGCCCAATAGCGCCGCTGCCGCACCGTCGTCCAGCTCGACATCACCACCGCTACGCAGGCCGTGGGCAATCCAGCGTTTACGACTGCTGATAGCGTCGTCCTCGCTCAAGAAGAGCGTTCCTGTCGGTTGGCCAGCCAGGATACGTGGGATCACTGCCTCACAAAACCCATTGGCAATAACGGTCATGCAGCCACTGCGTGCCGCCATACGTGCCGCTTGCAGTTTAGTGACCATGCCACCGGAACCAACTTGGCTGCCACTACCACCAGCCAGTCGCTCAATGTCAGCGGTGATGTGGGACACCAATGGGATCAGTTGGGCTTGGTCATGCTGGTGTGGGTCGTGATCATAGAGACCATCGATATCTGACAAGAGGATCAATAAATCGGCGTCAATCAGACCGGCGACCAGAGCGGCCAAGGTGTCGTTTTCACCAAAACAGATCTCCTCGACGACGACGGTGTCATTTTCGTTGACGATCGGCACCAGCCCAAGCGTCAGCAGGGTCTCCAGGGTGTCACGGGCATTAAGATAACGTCGTCGATGGGCGACATCTTCGCGTGTCAGTAAGATCTGCGCTACCGAACGGTCGTGGGCGATAAAAGCTTCTTCGTAACACTGCATCAGAACCCCTTGACCAGCAGCAGCAGCAGCCTGTTTCTCACGCAATAACAACGGTTTACGGCCAAGATGCAGCCGAGCTGTTCCCGCCGCAATGGCTCCTGAGGTGACAATGACCGCCTGTCGTCCGGCGGCTAAGGCTAGACAAACCTCCCGACAACGCCGACCGATCCAATCCCGTTGTAAATGGTCCTGGCCAGCCGTCAGCAATTGCGAGCCAATTTTGATAATGACGCGCCTCGCTTGGGCAACCCGCTGCCAAGCGGCAGCGGCGTTGCTCTCATGACGGCTCATTGTCCTCGTCCTCTTCCCAATCAGCCGTCGCGGCATCCCAGTCAAATGTCCCTAAATCCGAAGCGGCAGGGGAGGCTTGCTCTTCCGCCTCAGTGACGTTGCTATGACCAGCACGCGTCGGTGCATCTGGCAGGGACAGCCATTGCCGTTGCTGGGCACGCGCCCGCTGGACATAAAGGAACGACTGCTGCAACAGTTCAGAAAGGCCGACGCCGGAGACCGCCGAAATAACCAGAGGAGGCTGGCGGTCGCCGCTGAGCTGTTGTAGTCGCCCTAATAAGGTGGCTTGTTGCTCAGCATCCACTAGGTCGGACTTGGTGAGCACGATCAAGCGCGGTTTATCCGCCAATCCAGGTGCGTAACAGGCCAATTCGTGTTCGATGGCTTGAAAATTGACGACGGGGTCTGATTCATCAGCGGGGGCCGCTTCCACCAAGTGCAACAGCACGGCGCAGCGTTCGATGTGACGCAAAAACAGGTGGCCCAACCCTTGACCATCACTGGCGCCACTGATGAGCCCGGGAATATCGGCCATGACAAATTGCTCCAGCGCCGACACCGAGACTACTCCCAAATGGGGAGTTATGGTGGTGAAGGGATAATCGGCAACCTTGGGCCTTGCCGCTGATACAGCAGTAAGCAGCGTCGATTTTCCGGCATTGGGCTGGCCGACCAGCCCGACATCGGCCAGTAGCTTAAGTTCCAAATGGAGCCATTGCTCTTGTCCCGGAGTGCCCGGCTCGGCATAACGTGGGGTACGATTGACCGAGCTTTTGAAGTGGACATTGCCGCGTCCTCCGCGTCCCCCCACCGCCGCCACAAAGCGATCCCCCGCATGGCGCAGGTCTGATAGCAACTGGCCGGTGCTGTTGTCACGCACCAGCGTGCCGACCGGCACCTTGACTTCCAAGGCAGGAACGGAACGGCCGGTACGGCTCTTCCCCATCCCATCGCCGCCACGTGCCGCTTTTAGATGCGGCCGATAATGTAAATCGACCAGGGTGTTTTGCTGGGGATCGGCGATAAAGACGACATCGCCACCACAGCCACCATCTCCCCCATCCGGTCCGCCGTAAGGCACGTATTTCTCGCGCCGAAACGCTACAATACCATTACCCCCATCACCGGAGCGAACATAGACCCGAACTTCGTCAAAAAACTGCATACAACACAGTTATTATAGATCGTTTATCATGCTGAGGCGGCAACAACATTGATGTACAGACGGTCACGCTGACGCTTGAACTGCACCTGCCCAGCTATCAGAGCGAACAGGGTATGATCGCGCCCCATACCCACACCAGTACCCGGATAGGTCTTGGTACCGCGTTGGCGTATCAAGATATACCCCGGAGCGACCTGCTCACCACCAAATTTCTTGACTCCTAGACGACGACCGGCAGAATCACGGCCATTCTTAGAACTTCCTGCTGCTTTTTTATGAGCCATAGCCCATCCTCCTTACCACCACACCAAAAACTACTGAATTGCCGTGATGCGCAGCTCAGTTAAATTCTGTCTGTGACCCTGTTTGCGCCGATAGTTGACACGACGTCTTTTTTTGAACACGATAATCTTGCGATCACGTAACTGCCGGACGATCTGCGCGGTCACTACCCGTTCCGCTACTGCGGTACCGGCCTGGATCGTTGCGGTGCCTTCAACGCCTACGTCGTTGGCCACCATTAGCACATCCTTCAGTTCAACAGTATCCCCTTTTTCTCCAGGCAACTGTTCTACACGCACACAGTCATTAACTGCGACCCGGTATTGCTTGCCGCCAGTGCGAACTACCGCATACATTTAGGCTACCCTCCAAAACAGACCGATCAATAAAATTTCATCACAGAATTTCATAACGGAACAGAACGGTGTATTATGGAGAAGTGCTGTCTCACTGTCAACAACTTTTCCAGTCGTCGCGAAGGAAGTCCACTCAAAAATGGCCACCGCTGTTATCTTGGTCCAGATGGGTAGTCCCGATGAACCGACTACCGCCGCAGTTAAAAGCTACCTGCGCCAGTTTTTGTCCGATCCACGGGTGATCGATGTCCCACGCTGGTTGTGGGGGCCGTTGCTCAACGGTATCATCTTGCCGCTACGATCACCCCGTTCCGCTGCGCTATACCGACACATCTGGCGTGATGACGGCTTGGCACCGTTATACTACCATACTAGACGGCAGGCTGAAGCAGTCTCCCATGATCTAGGGGCTAATATCGTGGTGCGTTACGCCATGCGCTACGGCCAACCCGCCCTGGCAACCGTTATTAACGAGCTGCTTGATCATGGTTGTGACCAGATGCTGATTTTTCCCCTATTCCCCCACTATTCCGGCGCTACCCACGCCTCAATCGTCGATATGGTCTATCGTACGGTACACCAACGCCGGGCGCTGCCAACATTACGTTTTGCCGCCCCTTTTTTCGATGACCCGGCCTATTTGCGGGCGTTGGTACAGCGAGTCGAGATGTTGGCCACCAGTGTGCGCAACTTGCGGCAACATTTTTTTCTGTTTTCGTTCCATGGTCTGCCGCAGCGGCATGTCAATGAGGGGGACCCTTATCAACGGCAGTGTCAGGTGACAGCTGAAAAGCTGGTTACGGCGCTCTCCCTGCCGGAAAAGCAGTGGGCGGTGACCTTTCAATCACGGTTTGGTCGTAGCAAATGGTTGCAACCCGCCACCGATCAATGGCTAAAAACATTACCGCAACAAGGACACAAGGGAGTGGTCGTCATCTGCCCGGGGTTTGTCTCAGACTGCCTGGAAACGCTGGAGGAGATTGGCCAGCAGGGGCGGCAATTGTTTTTAGATCAAGGAGGCAGCAGCTTCCAATTACTGCCCGGTCTGAATGACAGCGGTGCTTGGTTGGCTGCGCTCACCGGTTTGGTGCGACGCGAACTGTCTGGTTGGGGACCATAGGTTACTCTTCCATGTTAAACAACAAAAAAAGGCCGAAACTGATGAATATGGCAACCGGAGACCAAGCTGCCAACTCCGGGGTTAGGCGATGGTACTCACCAAATGAGTTAAACAGGTCCTCAATGGTATAGAGAGTAAAGCCGACCACGACCCCCGTTGCTAAGGATCGACGCA
>JADGCM010000051.1 GCA_015228995.1 Magnetococcales bacterium | reverse complement strand
ACATTTTCAGATTGCCAGAATCACTACACTTTCAGATTGCCGCTGACAAATTCACGCTCAAATCCATGTCCATCCTGTTGTTGCAAACCATACCGATGTGTCAGAGACAAGATAAAATCCAACACCTCGCTGGCCATTTCATCAGATAATAATTGTGCTTCAGCATAAATGCGTTCGGCGGTGGTCATTATGAACCCTCCTATTCAATTAACAGATGCTTTACGCCATGGGGGACGCCCATCTGGCTGGCCAAACCGACCAGCTGGTCAGGGAGATGCGGGCAGCAATGGTGGTGTCTATTTGAGACGGGGGGCTGCATGGCTTCGAGCGGCAGGGATCCACTTCTGATCCTACGCCGCGACCCTTTCCCCAGCCTTCTGACTTGGGATATTAAACACGATCTCGGGCATATTGGCTCGCTGTGAAGCTCTTTCAACCGTCATGGCACAGACGCTGTCTTGTTCGTCAACATCTATCAGCATAAAACTATCTAATTCTCTCGTTTCAACGATTCGGTTATCGTTAAACTCAATATAAAGTGTATCTGTGTCAGGGTAATATTTAATTTTCATGGCTTGAATCTCCTATCAAAAAAGGTGTTATGGATCGTCTCTTCATCATCCAGTACAACACGGAGCCACCGACCACCTGCCACGTCAATACACTTTAGGCAACTTATGCATCCATTCTCTTGTATTTCCCTGTATTCAGGCCTATCAACCGTTTCAAATATCCATTCCTCTTTAATCCATTCTCTATCTGGACGTTTTTTCATGTCTTGAAAATATGGCGTGAACCTCCACTGTTTCATTTTTTCAATCCCGTCTTCTCATTTGAGACGCCCATCTGGCTGGCCGAACCGATCAGCTGGTCAGGGAGATGCGGGCAATGGCCAGCTCTATTTGACGGGGGCGACGGCGATGTTGGGACTATCCGGATTGACGATCAACCGCCGCTGCGCCACATCAATCAGAATGTCCATGTCTTCCATGGGCACAACCCCCAACAGGGGCTCGTCGCCCAGTACGAGCGCACCGGTAAAGCAACGTCGGTTGGCAAAATGAATTTCGAGGGGGCCGACATAAGGGACTAGGCGGCGCCGACCGTCGGCCAGCGTCACCTCGCGTTTTTCCAGTTCTTCCAACTGCAATTGCAGCGCTACATGCTGGGGAATACACATCAGTAGTGCGCCACTGTCGGCCATGGCGCGCACGGACATGACCGCCCCTGAACGGGGATTTTTTAACGACAACTCGGCATGAACCAGCCCCACTACGGCTTCCACGGCTCCCAACCAGCCGGTGCGACCACGCGCTCAGGTAATAGACGGAAAAACCGCAATCCAAGCAGATAGATCAAACCAGCAATGCCAACACCGCCCAATCCAAGCATGATCTCGACAATACTGGGAAAATAACGGCCATCCTGGCCATCCTGGAACAGGCTCGCTGCCTCATAGCCCGGGAAAAGCTGCAACGGGTAGGCTTGACCAGCAATCAAAACATGGGCGATAAAGGCCATCTCACCAACAATGATCAGCGCCGAGGCCCACATAATCCCCTTGGTGCTTTCGCCAATCCGCTTATGAAACAACAGCGCCAGCGGGACAACGACACCGCAACCAATCACCCCGATCCAATACAACGGGCTATAAGGACCGGCCAAAATCCAGCGCTCGACGTCATAAAAGGCTGGTGAATAAAACTTGGTGAACTTCTCAATCACAAACAAATAACCAACCATTAATGTAAAGAAGATCAGCATGTTACGCATACCACGTACCAGCCGAAAATCCAAGGAGCGGTTGGTGTAGTGGAAGGTCGTTACCAACAGCAGCAGACAAAGCGCCGTGCCCGACGTCAATGATACCGCAATAAAGGTGGGGGCGGTAACGGCTGAATGAAACAACTCCCGCGCATGGATAACGCCAAAAATCGAACCAGTACCGGTCGTCAAAATCAACCGACCAGCAAAGGCGGCACTACCCGCTACCTTGATCCACTCCTCATGCTCAAACATGGCCCACAGGTAGAGAAAACAGAGCACCACAAAGCCAGAATAGAGAAAGACGTTCCAAGTAAACATCGAGCGAAAATTCATGTGGATCATGGTCAGGAGCAGCCGGTCGGGGCGGCCCAAATCCAGCATCAGCACTGCCAAGCCACCACACAGCAAAGCAATGGCCAGGAACGCCGAAAAACGCCGAAACGGCTTGTAATGGGCGGCACCAAAGACCGTGGCCATCGAGGCCAGATTGAGAGCTCCAGAAGCCATAACCAGCAAGGAAATGGCAAACACGTGTGGCGTGCCCCAAACAATCTGGTTGGTCATGTTGGTGATGGAGTGGCCATTGATCTCGATAATCAAAAAGGCTAACAGGCCCGCAAGAAGCATAAGGCCCGAACCACCGACCAGTTTCCAGTACTCCTTGGAACAGCCCTTGATAGTGGTGTAGTCGCTGATGATCATCTTTTATAACCCCTGGTAATGAACATGCGGCTTCAGGCCGAGATCCTCGCGCATGACCTCAGTGCGTAGCATCTTAACACGCTGGCTAATTTCCGTCTTTGGGTCGTTCAGATCACCGAAGAGCATCGCCCCACCGCCACTGCGACTGCACGCCTCGACACAGGCTGGCTGCAAGCCCTCATCAATGCGATGGACACAGAAGGTGCATTTCTCCACCACCCCTTTGGCCCGAATCGGTATTTTTGGGTTGCCGCCAATCGGCATTTGGGTCGAAAAATAGACCAGCGACCGCGATTTATAAGGACAGGCAATGATGCAGTAGCGGCAACCAATACAACGATGTTCGTCGATCAGCACCAAACCATCTTTCCGAATAAAAGAAGCTCCGGTGGGACAGACATGGACACAAGGGGGGTGTTCACAGTGGTTACAGAGCGCTGGCAAGCTCAGCGTCGGCTTGCGGCGTTCCCGGTCGCGCAACTCCACTTTACGAATCCAGTGGATGTCACGATCCGCGTCACCAAACATTGGCACGTGATTTTCCTCACGACAAGCAGCAATACAGCTGCTACAATCGGCCGAGCATTTATTGACGTCGATCAGCATGGCCCAGCGCTGCGTCGCCAGGGCCTCTGTCTTGTTGGGGACACTGCTACTGCTAGGCTGCGGGGCCGCCAACAACCGTATACCCGGAGCGAGCAACGTCCCTACCGCTACCGCCCCACCCAGGCCTAATACCGCTCTTCTGTCCATCACGACCTCAGCTCCTTATTCATAACTATTATGGCGTGTGTACATAATTATGGCACGTAAAACAGTTCGGATCAACCCCAGCATACTGATGACAACGATCACAAAATTGAGCCCGATCTTGATGACAAGTGGCACACCGCGCCAAACTTTCATTGCGGACCCGCACTCCCTCGCGTACGGTCAAGTCGCGCTTCTGTCTCAGAAACTCAGGATGGTTACGACGCATCCAGGCCGGATCACGCACACACGGCTTATCCTGAGCGGGTTGCAACTGGGGGACAGCAGCCCCCATGGCCCACACTGGCATGTTATCCATGAGACACAACACACCAACCACCGCCATCAAGATGATCCTGTAGAGAGCCACCTCTCGTAAACGCATCATCTTCCTAACCCTCCTTAGATGGGACCAATACGATGGGACCAATACTGGCTCTACAACCAAGCGTGCATAGAGTGCTGTGCCACAAGGTCAACAAACCCCTCGTAGTCGATCTGCTTGACACCAGGGATGACCCGCTTGAGCCCACGTGCGTCTAGATCGGCAGTCAGGGCATAAACCTCCGGATTGGACTGCAACAGCTGCTCAATCATAGCCGAACAACGGGTCCCCGCTGCGGCTGCTAGCACCCCATCCTCCAACAGCAGCAGCACATCGCCGCTATTCATAAAGCGCAGGCAACTGGCCAAGGTACCATTTTGAAATGGCGATTTATTAACGGTATGGAGCATAGTTGTTTCTCCTCCTAAAAACAGAGAATATTGTGCTGTTGTGCCATCAGGTTAGCAATAAAATCAGCATCAACGACTTGTGGATGCAGCGGCTCCTCGCTCTCTTCATCCTCCCCAATTACCAGCAGATCAGCCTCTGTCATGCCACGACTCAACAACGACTCCCGATCCACGTATATCTTGCTGATTTCGTAGTCCACCAGCGCTCCGTAGGTGGCCTCAAACCCTTTAATACCCAATGCCTTGGTATTTTGTCCCTTCTGGAGGGCAAAAACGCCATCATCCATAAAAACGACTGAGATGTCGGCATCGTAGGCAGCCATGATCAATTTGACTTCCAGTCCCTCATAGACGTAGATCGAACCGTGCGGTGCCTTACGAACGGTAAACATGATTTTCTTGACTTCGGCCATCTTTTCTCTCCCTCACTCAGTCCCCGAAGGTTACCATACGGTCGGCTTCAATGGCCATCATGGTCAACTGTCCTAGACCAGAGATACGAACGTTAGGTACCAATACATCATCGACGATGCCACGCCGCTTAGCGGCCGCAATGCAGGCAACGATGTCGATACCGAGCGCCCCCAACTCCGACCAACGATTGGCGATATGCCGATCATCCTGGGGCGGCTCCATTAGCTTGGTAACGTTGTAGACCCCATCGTGGTAGAAGAAAATACCCCTGATCTCATGTCCTTTTTTTAACGCGGCCTTGATAAAATTATAGGCACTATCCGATGCCTCATGATTGTAAGGCCCTTCATAAACGAGCACCGCGAATTTCATTTGCTTGTTTACCTCCGTCCGGTCTGAAATTCCCAACCCCTGAGCATATTAGTATATCATGCTTTTTTGATATTCGTCATGAAAAAAAATTGAGGGGTCAAAACGACTATGATTTAGGAAGATATTTCAATGGATTATCTGGTGTTTTGTTTCGTCTTATCTCAAAATAGAGTACAGAACCAGACGCAGCAATTTTCTGTCCGGCAGTCAGCCGTTGACCACGACGCACCAGTAACGTTTGGTTATGGGCGTAGGTCGTCACGTGTGAGCCGCCATGACTAACAATGACCATCTTGCCGTAACCCGGCAATTTGTCATCGGCGTAGGCCACCACCCCAGCTGCCGCTGCCACAACAGCTGTTCCGGCAGGCAACTTAATCTCAATGCCATTGCTGCGTTTGGCACCGAAGGTACCGAAATGGGTGATGATGTCACCATTAGCTGGCCATTGCCAACGATGCGGCACAGCACTACGTGCCAACCATATATTACCCCCCTTGTCGTCCCCTTTTGACGATACTACCGGCTGCTGCTGCTCACTGGCTGCCGCGACAACGGCCAATGGTGGCGCTACCCCAGGAGCTGGAGGGGCCAATTCCTCCTTAAAAACACCCGTTGGCCGTTGCAGAGGTGGTAACGGCTGTGACCAAGTAGTGGCAGCAGAGCCCTGATCACGATCAGAGGCTTGTGGAGCTTGCGGAGGACGATCCGAAGAACCCTTGCTACCAACAGGGGGACCACTGGCGACGCGAACAGGGGCGCCAGTCGCCGCTGCGGGAGCCTTGGCTCCAGCAGAGCAAGCCTGCAACAGCAGCATTAAACCGATAACAAGCGTCATTTGCTTTGTATACATGCGACTCACTCGGGTAGACTCCAGGCCTGATCCCCAACCAGAGGCACAAAACGACAGGGATCGAACTGCTCACGACGTATGCCTGCGACATAACGAACCACACGCACCAAGTGCTGGCGGTGGATATCTCCCTCTGGCAACACCAGCATACCACCAACAGTCAACTGTGCGGTTAAGCGCTCGGGAACCGCCGGTGCTCCGGCGGTCACTAAAATGCGGTCGAACAACCGCTGTTCCGGCCAACCGAGACTGCCGTCGCCAACACGGTAGACCACGTTATAAATACCCAACTGACATAACAACCGCTTACGAGCTGCTTCGGCCAGACTGGGCAACCGCTCGATGGTAAACACCTTACGACACAAACGGGCCAACACGGCGGTCTGATAGCCAGAACCGGTCCCCACCTCCAAGATCTCTTCGTCACCGGTAAGCTGAAGCATGGCCGTCATACGAGCAACGATGTAAGGTTGCGAGATGGTCTGCCCTTCGCCGATGGGCAGCGGTGCGTCGTTGTAGGCCCGGTCTGCCAACGCTTCGTCAACGAAAAGGTGGCGCGGAATGGAACCCATAACGGCCAACAGCTTGGCATCGTCGATCCCTCGTGCGACAATCTGCGTAAACACCATTTGTTCTGGCGTGCCCGTTGTTACCATATAAAAAGACTAACGTTAACGGCTGGGCCCACGCAAGGTTGCCCCCAGTCCCTGCTGGAGCGACTGCACAACGGCGTCTATTGTACCCTGGCACTCCTGCTCGGTCAGCGTGTGGTCGTCAGACTGCATCACCAGGGCAACGCCCAGGCTCTTATGGCCAGCAGCAACGGCCGCCCCAACATAGACATCAAATAAATCGATGTGGCGAATGAGCGGCTGCCGCTGCTGCTGGATGACGTCGATCACCGCCTGGGCTGGTACCGTCTCCGGTAGCACAAGGGCCAGATCACGGCTAACGGACGGAAACGGACTGATCGGTGGCCGTTTCTGATCACATCCACTCTGTTGTCGCTCAATGAATTGTTGGCAGTCAAACTCGAATAAAAATAGGGGATGATCAATATCTAACTCGGTCTGCAAACTTGGGTGTAGCTGACCCATCCAGCCCACCTCACACACGGCCCGGCGTCCTGGGTGCAGGCAAGACGGGCCACCAACCTGAAAATCCACCGCATCGATGGCCAAGGCGGACAACAGAGCCATAGCATCGCCTTTGATGTCAAAGAAATCTGCCAACCGCTCTGGAGCATACCAACTGCGCTGCTGCATGGCACCACAGAGCAGACCGGCCAGCCGTTCCCGCTCGTTGACTCCTCCCTGACCGTTTGGCAGAAAAACCCGCCCTTGTTCAAACAACCGTAATGGAGTGTTGCCGCGTTTGAGATTACGCACCGCAGTCGCTACCAGTCCGGGGATAAGCGAAGTGCGCAACAGCGACTGCTCTTCCGATAACGGGTTTAACAACGCCACAGCCGGTTGCTCAGGGGTAAACCGCCGCTGTTCATCGGGAGAAACGAAGACATAATTAACGGTTTCGAGATAGCCATTGGCCACCAATAATCGGCGTAACGACCCGATCAGCTGCGACATAGCATCCACAGCCGACGCCACCATCACCGCCTCAGGCATAACGACGGGGACGTGATCATAACCGTGGAGACGAATTACCTCCTCGACCAAGTCTTCTTCACAGCGCAGGTCATGGCGCCAACTCGGTGGGGTGACTTGTCCAAACTCAGAACGATAGTGGCAACCCAGTGCAGTCAAATGGGCGACCATCTCCGCAACCGGTATATTCAAGCCACCGAGACGATTGACCCGTTGTGGTCGGAAGGGGATCGGCAATGGCGGCTGTGGTAACGGGCGCTCCGCCCATACTAGGCCCCCTGCCGTGCCGCCGGCGAGCTGCAAGACCAATTGCGTCACCCGATCAAGCGCGGTCCGCACCCCGTCCGGATCGGTACCACGCTCAAAACGGTAACGCGAATCGCTGTTTAAGCCCAGCTTACGACCCGTCTTAGCGATGGCGACCGGTTCAAACCAAGCCGATTCGAGAAACAGGTCAACCGTGTTCCCCTCAACCGCGCTATCCGCTCCACCCATGATGCCCGCCAGCGCCAGCGGGCCCCGATCATCGGCAATGACGCTCATGGTGGAGGTGAGGGGATATTCGACACCGTTGAGAGCCGTTAACCGTTCACCATCGGTGGCGCCACGCACCACAATCGAACCTTGTATTTTAGCTAAATCAAAGGCGTGTAACGGCTGCCCCAGCTCTATCATCACGTAGTTGGTGGCGTCCACGACGTTATTGATGGCACGCAACCCAACCGCCTCCAGGCGTCGTATCAGCCAAGTTGGGCTCGGAGCGACGCTAACACCAGAAACGATACGACCGGCGTAGCGATAACAGGCCGAATCCTCCCCCAACTTGACGTTGATCGGACCCGCCTGACTGGAACAAGCCAAGTCGACCGTCAGCGGCATTAAATGACCGGCACTAACCGCCGCCAACTCGCGCGCGATGCCACGGACACCGAGACAATCACCGCGGTTAGGGGTCACATTGATCTCGAATAACTCGTCGTCATAACCCAATACCGTTGCCAGTGGACGATCATCTTCGGTCCCGGGCGGTAGAATGAGGACCCCTTCTGCAGATTCAGCTAAACCCAGCTCCTGCAAGGAGCACAACATGCCGGCCGAGCGTTGGCCGCGGATGGTGGTGACCGCAATGGTCAAGCCATTGGCCAGTTGGCTGCCGGGCAATGCCACCGCTACCACATCGCCGCTGCGATGGTTGCGCGCCCCGCAGACAATTTCCAGCCGTTCTGCGCCCATTTTAACTTGGCAAACGGTCAGTCGATCCGCCTGGGGATGGGGGATAACACTTTCCAACACACCGGTCCGCACCCCAGCCAAAGAGCGTCCCATGTCGGTCAGAGACTCCACTTCAAAACCGGCCATCGTCAGCCGATCCGCCGCTTCACGCGCCGTCAAGGTCGTTGTGACGTGCTCCTGCAACCACCGCCAAGTCAGTTTCATCGCGAAGCCCCGTAGCGCCGTAGGAATCGCACATCGTTATCGAAAAAGTTACGCAGATCGCCGATGCCATATTTGAGCATTGCCAGCCGCTCCACCCCCATACCAAAAGCAAAACCAGCATAGCGCTCGCGATCAATACCAACGTGGGCCAATACTGCCGGATGAATCATGCCGCACCCCAACACCTCCAACCAGCCACTGCCCTTACAAACCCGACACCCCTCTCCCTGGCAAAACAGACAGCCCATATCGACCTCTGCCGATGGCTCGGTAAAAGGAAAAAACGATGGCCGAAAACGAACCGGCAATTCGCGGGCGAAGAAATGGCGTAAGAAAGCAGCCAATACTCCCTTCAAATGGCCAAAGTGGACCCGCTCATCGACCATAAAGCCTTCGACTTGGTGAAACATCGGGGTATGCGTCAAGTCAGAATCACAGCGAAACACCCGACCCGGCGCAATCACCCGCAGCGGCGGCGGCTGTTGTTCCATAACGTGGATTTGGACTGGAGAGGTATGGGTACGCAGCAACAGCCGCTCACCCGTGGCTGTCGCTGGCAAATAGAAGGTATCCTGCATCTCACGGGCAGGATGGTTGGGCGGCAGATTCAGGGCCTCAAAATTGTACCAGTCACTTTCTACCTCAGGACCACTAGCGGTGGTAAACCCCATGCCCTGAAAAATGGCACCGATTTCATCCAAGGCGCGTGCAACCGGATGCACCCCTCCGCGGGGGCGGGCGCGGCCGGGCAACGTCACATCCAACTGCTCACGCGCAATCTGCTCGGCAAGCGCCGCCCGGTTTAACACCAGCAAACGCTCCTCCATAGCGCTCTGAAGCCGCTCACGAGCTTGGTTGGAGAGTTCGCCAGCCCGCTTCCTCTCTTCCGGCGCCAACGCACCAAGACCACGCAGGATCTGGGTCAGCTCCCCCTTACGACCCAAACAAGCAACGCGAACCCGTTCCAGCTGCTCACCAGAGCGCGCCTCTGCCACAGCAACCAGCGTCCGCTCCTGCAGCTCAAGCAGCTGTTCAAGCATTACGAGGCTTGCAGTGCTGATTTGGCCTGCTCAGCCAGCTGAGTGAAAGCCGTGGCATCGGTAACCGCCAAATCGGCCAACACCTTGCGGTCCAACTCAACACCAGCCTTGACCAAACCGTTCATGAGCCGGCTATAGGAGAGGCCGTTGAGGCGAGCGGCAGCATTAATGCGCACAATCCACAATTGGCGGAACTCACGCTTACGCGCCTTGCGGTCACGGTAGGCGTATTGCAGCCCCTTCTCAACCTTTTCCAGGGCGATACGGTAACAGCTGTGATGGCGGTCACGATAGCCCGAAGCCAAGTCAAGGATCTTCTTGTGGCGCTTGTGGGCGGTAACTCCGCGTTTAACACGTGGCATAGTCGTTCCTCTGATAAATCGATCAATGGATCGGAGTGATTACAAGTAAGGCAGCATCTTACGAATGGAAGCCACATCAGCCTGGGCAACGAAGGAGGGCCCCAGCAAAGAACGTTTCCTTTTGGCCGACTTCTTGGTCAAAATATGGCGATGATTGGCTTGATTACGGCAAATACGGCCGGACCCAGTAGCGTGAAAGCGCTTGGCCGCACCACGATGACTTTTTATTTTAGGCATATCTTATAAACCCCACAATTTTTTAACATTTACCACCGGTCACTCCTGCCCTTCCCCTTCATCATCCATGTCCTCATCGTCATCATCCTCCACGTGCAACCGCTCGTCAATCGGAGGTTGATTCTGTTGGCCAGCAGCACCCTTTTTGGCGGCCCCAGCCTTCATTGCCTGCGGCGTCGGTGCCAGCACCATGGTAATTTGCCGCCCCAGCAGCTTCGGCGGCTGCTCCACCTTGGCCACTTCTGCTAAATCGACCTCAACCCGATCTAAAATAGCCTGGCCAAATTCTTGGTGGGCCATCTCCCGACCACGAAAGCGCAGTGTGCACTTAACCTTATCGCCCGCCTCAAGAAAACGGCGAATACTGCGCAGCTTGACCCCGTAATCGTGCTCATCGGTACCAGGACGAAACTTGACTTCCTTGGTATCGATGCGCGCCTGATTGCGGCGGGCCTGCCGCTCCCGCAAGATCTTTTGGTATCTAAATTTGGTGTAATCCATGATTTTGCACACCGGCGGGTCGGCCTCTGGTGCTACCTCCACCAAATCCATACCGGCGTCGGCGGCCATGGCCATAGCCTGATCACGGGGAACGACCCCGATCTGCACCGACTCTTCATTGATCAGACGAACACGCGGATAACGGATCTGCTCGTTGATCCGCACGTCATCCCCCTGCCTCTGAGGGAGGGGCCGCTCTTTAATGGGCAACTTGCTTATGGGA
>JADGCM010000050.1 GCA_015228995.1 Magnetococcales bacterium | reverse complement strand
TTAACGAAGGGCCTAAGGTGAATGAGTGCCGTCCGGCGGTGGACGTACTGTTTATGTCGGCACTAACGGCGTGCAAGGGACCAATTTTGACGGTGGTTCTCACCGGCATGGGGCGCGATGGAGCCAATGGGGTTGAGGCTTTGAAACGAGCTAAACGTACCTACTGTATTACCCAAAGTCGGGAATCTTGTGTCGTCTATGGGATGCCCCGTTCAGTTGATGAGATGGGATTATCGGATGAGTCACTACCAATCGAGCGTATTGGTCAGCGGATCATGGAACTATGTTTAGGCGGTAACTGAAGTCGTTATATGGCTATTACAAAAGAAGAGTTCGATTTAATACGTCAGTTTGTGCATGAGCATAGCGGTATTCTGGTCGGTGACGGCAAGGAGTATTTGGTCGAGAACCGTCTCAATGTCATTCTCGTGAAAAACAAGTGTGACAATTTTTTTCAGTTATATGAAAAACTAAAGAAAGATAATGGAGCGCTATGTGTTGAGGTGATTGATGCCATGACGACCAATGAGACGTTGTGGTTTCGTGATACCTCTTTTTTTGCAGCTCTTTCTAATTTTGTCATTCCGACGCTACTAGAGAAGGCTTTACATAAGCCGAAAATTCGGATATGGTCCGCTGCTTGTTCGACCGGGCAGGAGCCCTATTCCGTCGCCATGTTGCTGGACCAAGCCCGCAGTGCTATGGGCAAAACGGCACCGCCATTGGATCGGTTTGCCATTCTTGCCACGGATATTTCCCCATCGGTATTATCGATTGCTACGATGGGTCGTTATAGTCAGTTAGCGATTTCCCGTGGGATGCGACCGGCCTTTTTGGAACGGTTTTTTATCAACCGTGGTAGTTACTACGAAGTGGCTCCTGGGATTCATGACATCGTGACCTTTAAGCAGTTTAATTTGAAAGAAGATTTTAAGCCATTGGGCTCGTTTGACTTTATTTTATGTCGTAATGTATTGATTTATTTTTCAAATGAATTAAAATCGGAAATATACCGTAAACTCTATGAAAGTTTGGTGCGAGACGGCATATTGTCGATCGGCGCATCAGAGTCTCCCCGTGGCTATACGACGGTTTTTGAGCAGGTGATGGTGGAGGGTGCCGCCCTCTATCGGCCCTCGACGAATGCTGGATTATCGTGAGGTTAATCAATTTGTTAGGTGAGTTGTAAATGGTAAAGCTATTGACGATTGATGATTCAAAAACGATTCGCCGCGTCATTGCGGGTATTGGGGCTGCCCTGGGGTATGAAGTTCTTGAGGCGGAGCATGGGGCGGCCGGCCTTGAGGTACTGGAGCAACATGCCGACGAGGTTGGTCTCATCCTCCTTGACTGGAACATGCCGGGTATGAATGGGTTAGAAGTGTTAAAGACCATTAAAGCCAATCAGAATTGGAAGCATATTCCGGTCATGATGGTCACCACTGAAGGGGAGCGTGAGTATATTATCCAGGCGATCCAGGCTGGGGCGATTCATTACCAAACCAAGCCGTTTACTCAGGAGGATATCTCCGCCCGCATCATGGAAGCGTTGGGGCAGGGCAAGGGTCGTTCCGGCGGCAACGTGGCCTAGGATGGATCATCACCAGGATCGGCCCGATCAAGATCGACTCGTAAGCGGCTTACGGGATGCGACCATACAGGTGTTGCGCACCATGGCCGGTCGTGAGGTGGCGTATGTTGGCTTGAGTGCGATGAATCAATTTGTATTGAAGGATGAGGCGTGTGGTGTGGTCCGTTTGCGTGGCTCGGTGAGTGGCTTGGTAGCGATATCGTGTGGTCTCGAT
Source organism: Magnetococcales bacterium (assembly GCA_015228995.1). GTDB lineage: Bacteria > Pseudomonadota > Magnetococcia > Magnetococcales > JADGCH01 > JADGCH01. Next base: position 9,221 of record JADGCM010000050.1, on the reverse strand, counting down.
CTGGCGCAATACCTAGTGTCGTGTATCATCGGGGTGGCCATCGATGAGATTGGGCAGGAGGAGCTCTTAGATGGTGTCTCCGAGTTGACCAACATGATTTGTGGCGGCGTCAAGACTCATCTGGGTGGTGGTGGTGGGGTCGAGTTGTTACCGCCGCTTGCTGTGGTTGGGAGCGAATATGTTGCCCAATGGAAAACAGATTGCGACACGTCTGTATTGCTTTTTCGGGTCGATGACAACACCTTTCGGGTTTATGCCAGCGTTTGAAAAGAGGCTGTCTCGCGCCCCTTTTTCACCTGTTGGAGAGGGGATTGGGGGGTGAGGGGTGCTGGAGTTATGAAAAATATTGGACGATATTAAAGAAGAACGCTACTATTGACTGTAAGAATTTGTTAGAATGGCCCTTTGTGTCGGATTCAAGACGGTTTCGTAAGGCGGATTGTTTTTTGTTACGGAATTATGTAGGAAAAAACATACGGATGTGTTTGGTAATGTTTATAAGTTTGGTAGGTGGAGGGCGATATGCGTATCCTAGTTGTTGATGATTCCAGTGTTATGCGGAAGATTGTGTCTCGTGGATTGCGCCAAGCTGGCTTCAAAATTGATGAGATTCTAGAGGCTGAGAACGGTCAGGAGGGCTTGGATGTCCAGAAGGCGCAGAAGTGCAATCTGATTTTATCCGATTGGAATATGCCAAAAATGGATGGATTGACCTTCGTTAAAGAATTGCGTAAGAGCGGTGATAACACGCCGATTGTCATGGTGACGACCGAAGGCGGCGAGGGTAAGGTTAACGAGGCTGTCAAAAGTGGCGCCAATGGGCATGTCAAGAAGCCTTTTACGCCTGAGATGTTAAAAGAGGTATTAGGGCCGTTCTTTAAGTAGCCATTCTTCATCCTTCGGTTCTATTAGACAGTCAAAGAGTGGCTTGGTATGCAGACAACACCTGATGATCAGATTATCAAGAAAGCCCGGCCATTCTTCTTGAATTATTTCAAGAGGCTGGAAAATGATCTGAACACGCTGACGTCTGCTCCTGTTACCTGTACCATCGGTGATGTCTCTTTGTCACATGGTAGGGACGATCTGGAGCAAGCCTTTGAGGTTGACCGTGCCGTCGCCCAGGTGATGGAAGATGGTACTGGTAGTGGTGACATGCACATCCTAATGGATGTGTCCACCGCGATTGCGTTATCCGGTCTCATGATGATGATGGGTGAGGCCGTCATTAGGGAGTTGGTTAAAAACCGTAAATACACCGATGAAATTCAAGAGGGTTTCCAAGAAGTAGCCAACCAAACGGTTGGGGCGCTCAATGACCTGTTTGAAAAGAAGGTTGCGGGTGGCCATCTGACGCTGGTATTGCCGACCTCTTATGTTCAGTATGGGGATTTCTGTAGTACACTACAGGAAGATGGCACTTATCTCCAGGTTGTCAGCAATATCCAAATCGGTAATTTTCCTGCAGCGCCGACGACTTGGCTGGCCTCTCGTAAGGTGGTTGAGGCATTGTTGGGTGTGGTAGTTGCTGGTACAGCCACAGAGCAGGCCCAAGAGCAAGCGCAGCAGAGTAGTAGTGGCGCTGCTGCTGGTGATGGTAGCGATGGCGGCGGCGGTAGCAGCGGGCAGCAGGTTGCAGCGTCAGCAGCCCATGAAAGTTCCGAGGATAGTGCGCAATCGGGTGGTGCGCAGTCTGGTAGTAGCAGTCAATCTTCTCCATCGTCCGCATCCGTTGCAGCGTCCGCATCACCAGCCCAATCTACTTCTTCCCAGCCAGACGCGTCCAGCCCATCAGCAAGACAGGCTGCCGCTGCCACCGCCCAGGCTACCGCTGCTTCTCGACAGGGGCAGGGGGCCATGCTGGATGATGACGAAGCCACGCAGGTCCGTTTGCCTGGTATTGGGATTGATGGGGTAGCGAAGGAGACGCTGCTGCCGAGTAGGGATGATGGCAGTGATTTGGAGGTGCTGGATGGTTATTCGGGGGCGGCTGGGAGCAATACCCGCCTGGAGTTACCTAAACTGGCCTACAGCACCAATGACGGCCTACCTGCTCCTGATGAGCCAGGCGGTGTTAAGGCGGTCATGACGGAGCCACCTTTCTCCATGCCAGGAGATGAGCGTGTCATGAAGGCCATTAATGCCATGCGTTACGAGGGAGTGCGCTACATCGGGGTGGAGTCTCAGGGTAAGCTGGTGCGTATTATCAGCCAAAGTGACCTACGCCAGATCATGGGGCCGTTCTTTGGCACCAAGGCAATGAGTGCTCGTGATAAGGCCATCTGCACATTGGCCATCAGCAAGCTCAACCAAGATCAGCAACTGGTAACGTTGCCCATCGGTGGCACCATCCAACAGGCGGCTCAGCTGCTGACTGAGTATAGCCTGAGGATGTTACCCATCATCAGCAAGCAGGGCGTGCTACGCGGCTTTGTTCCGGTCCACGCCGTTCTCGATTATTTCCGTCGTAAAAAACAGAAGTAGAAGCCCGTTCCCTATCCACTGGCGGAAGGCCCTTTTTTTAACCACCTGTACACTTCGCGGCGGTGGCCCACCTTAGACAATTTGTCGATTACGGCGCTAACTCCACTCCACGCCGTTTTAGGTAATGCTTCTAACTGTTTCTGTGCCTGCCGTGAAATAACGATTTCATAGGCCATGGGTTGCGTTGATCTTTGATTTTACTTGTTGCCAAGGAATCCCAGGCTCACCGCTCTGTTGAAATTCTTTATATAAAGCATCTGAATGATCTGTATCTAAACGGCTTTCAACTTCCTCTAAAAACCACTCTAACCCGAAATGAACACATTGTTCTAATGTTTTACCGGTCTTATCTGCCATCAGACGAAACTGCTCAGCTAAATCGTCGGGTACAAAAATCGCTTGCATGATTGGTCTCCTTGATTTAACGTTGTTTTGCGCGGCTAGAGATTATACAAGTACCCTCTCCCCTTGTGGGAGAGGGTAGGTGAGGGCTGTGGCGAATTACCCAGCGTAGCCGCAGAGGCTAGCCGCCGTGCGTGTATCCATGTTACGGCCACGGTTGGTATGGTCATCAATTTCCGCTGCTGAGCCAATCATACGGCCAAATAGGAAGGTGGTGAAAGCCGCCGCCTCCATAGATTGTTCTGAAATTTGCCCACTACGGAACGGTTTCCAGAGCATTTTGAGCAGAATGACGGCAATGACGGCGTCAACATTGACGCAGTAGACATTGGTACTCACCCCCACCTTAAACAAGGCCTTCACCAAGTGGTGGTAAAACTCCTGGAACACATTGTATTCACCACGCTGGGCGAATAACTCACCAACAAACACCTCACGCGGATCGTAGTTAACGTCCTTGCCCTTGAATACCGGATGATTGATACAAGGAAGTTTGGCATAATCCAGCTCACCAGCCGATTTCGCCCGCACTTTGTAACTCTTGTACTCTTTGGCCTTGGCCACAGCCAGAGCTTCCAGATCAAGGCCATGGCTCTTATTGCCTGGATCGGTCAGTCCGCCATCGCGGAAACATTCGAGCAGGAATTGAATGGCCTCAAAGCCATTGCCGCCGTGGGCATAACCGGTGTGGGTCAAGAAACCAATATAGCCTTTGTTGACCTGAACGCGTCCGGGCACTTCGGGACCATCGGCACTGACGGCCCCCTTGGCGCCCTGGGCGGAGATGGTACCTGGCCCATTGGTGATAATCAGCCCCAACAGCACCGAGAAGGCAAACAATTCATTGCTATCGGGCCGGTGGTCCATCAATGCCATGAAAGCGGTTTCGCTGAAACTCCACGATTCCATCAGCTCACTAACGTCTTTACCGCAGAAAACCTTTTTGTCGGGCTGACGTTCGGCAGAGACCGATACCCCCACCAAGGTGCTGAAAATACGCAGATGCCAGGGCAAATTGAGTATCGTATTCACGGAAAGACGCTTGTGCATCAAAGGTTTCCAAGCCAGATGACAAGCGATAGCGGCAACGATGGCGTGCTCACTGATGGCAGCAGAACTCTTTTTAGCCAACAGCCGCAACAGCTCCAGGAACACCGATTGACTGCCGCGCTCTTCCAAGGCGGCCATCAGTGCCCGGCTACGCTTACTGGGTTTCTCCATAACGACCAAGGTATCACGCATCGATGCATTCGAGGTCAGCTGCTCCAGCTGTGCCGTACAATCGAAATCGACTTGGGCTGGATCCTCCAGACCGGCATGCGCGAACAGATCGACGAAGATCTGCACCGCCTTTTTGGCAGACTCCACTTCCTTCGGTCCGACCAGGGCCAATGCGGCCGACAGGACCACGTTCGGGCTGGAGTGGGCCTCACGCGCCGCATCCGCCGCCGCCAGCCCGATGGAGCCGCTCTGGTTGACGTAGCCATTCAATATCACATTGACCATACCGCGCCCATTGGCATCCGGGTACTCACGAATCAAGGAGAGGACTAGATTTTCTTCAAATGAGCGGGTGGCCGCATCGAGGATGCTGATCCCGTGGATTTGGCTCACCTGAGTGGCGCTATCCATGCGCGAGGCCCCTGAGGTATCTTTCATCGACTGCCGTGGGAAGGAGATCCCTACTTGGCGTTTCAACAGGGCAATCTGCTCGTTATAGGGAGCAATCGCCTCGACGATAGGCATATCCAGCTCTGGTGGTAGGCACAGACCATGATTATTGCCAAACCAGGGCTTGAGGGCCAGATTACCACGTGGCTCGAAATCAGACTTGATGCCATTCATCATCATGACCGCAGTCATGGCTTGTGGAATATGGGCAATGTTGGTGACCACGGCCCCACGGGCGGAACAGATCGGCGTTTCTGGGGTAAATATACCCTTGACCCCGAACTTCTCCATGAACCACTCTTCTTTGGAGAGGGCATTGTCTCCTGAGCCGGCAATGGCTCCAGCGTGGCCACAAGCGCGCGTCAGTTTAGCCTTCCAACGGCCAACGACGCAGGCCACCACCGGCTTTTGAATGACCAAATCCTTTTCATAGTAACCACCTGGCTCAATGTACATCACAGCGCCTTTGCTGCGGTCGTCGTGGTGCAGGGCGTAGACAAACTCCGGTGCGGCAAAGTGAATATAAATGTCTTTACCAGAAGAGACCGAAACCGTTGATCCCCACCCCGCCGTCAGCAGATAGGTGGCGATGGTGGTGGTAAAGTTACCGGAGTTTGAAAAGATGGCGATGGATCCCGGTACCAACGACTCCTCGGGATTGGTACCACCTAGGGCGCCCCCGATCCGTACTTTGTGGTGAGCATCAGCGATGCCGAGGCAGTTGGCACCAAACAGATCCACCCCACGTTGCTGGCAATACTGACGGATGACTCGGCTATGACTGACGGGGACCTTCTCAGTGAGAATCACCACCTTTTTCAGTTCTGGATTGACGCGCACTGCTTCAATCACCGAGTCACGTACCCCCGATGGCGGTACGTAGACGACCGCGACATTAAAGCGGTGTCCCGCCTCCATCGCCTCTAATATATTGTGATAGACGGGAATAGCGCCAATGGGTGTATTCAGTACGGTTCCAGAACGTCCCGGCATGGTGCCGCAGACAATGTTGCCACCAGAGTAAGCGTGGCTGATAGGAGTTACCGTGCTGCTTTCTCCCCCAGTGATATTGAGGACACAAACCCGATCATCGCGGGTGGCGATGTCGGCCAGAGAGCGGATCCCCATGTAGTAAGGAAAAGCCACCTCACCTTTGGCATGGACGAAATTAGAACCTTTATTCAATTCCGAGATAGACAGTTGTCGTTGCATGGCAGACCTCAATTTTATTACGGTAACGGATCAAGCATGGATACCCAGTTTGCGGGCCACTTCGGCCCGGCCCCCCTTGGACATCCATTCATCCGCCGCCTGAGCATAGTTGACTACCTCGCTCATGGCTGAATCATAACCAAACACCCGGTAGGGCAATCCCAACGCGTCCAGCGTGTCCTGCATGTAGCCCAAGCCACGGACCAGATTGGGCCCACCGCGCCCGATCACCACAAATAGAGGTGTTGGCCCATGGGTGGAGAAATAAGCGCGCAAGGCATCTGCCATGGCCCGGAAAGTTTCGTAGATATCGGTATTGTTGGCCTTGCCACCGATAATAAACAGCACGTTGCTCTGCTTCAGCCAATACTGGTAGGTAATACGACTGATGTCTAGCATTTTTTGATAGGGAGGATTGCCACCAAAATCGGAAGAGATGGTGGCTGCATCGCCTAACAGCTCTGTGACCAGAGCATTGGCGCCGCCGCCAAAGGTCATAGCGGTAATCGTTCCCCGCTCGTTGATGACAAAAACATCGGACTGACCTTGGTAGGTTCGCAGCTGATTGACCTCCGTCTCAAACTTTGACAGACTGCTTTGGTCTAAATCGTCGGGTAGATCCAGGCGATGCCAGTTGGGATCGTCGGTATCAAAGGCGCACTTGAAGTCACAGGCAATGGGGGTGAGACGCCCACCTTCTGACGACATGCGGATCGGGTTGAGTTCCAGCGTGGTCATGCCGTAATGGTGAAACAAATCCCACAGTTTCGGCAGATGCTGGACCAGTGGACTAATGATTTCGCCAGGGGCTCCCATTTTCATGAGGGCGTTGGAGACGATAAACCCCTTAAAGCCGGTCAGTGCATCGAAGGGAACCACGGCGATTTGATCAGGGGATAATTCCTCGATGTCCATACCTCCATGGTGGGTAATGGTGACGGTTGGGGCCCGAAACAGCGTACTATCGGTCAGGGAGAAATAGATTTCGTGCTCAGCCCGCACAAAACTCTCAAAAGTGACTCCCTCCGATTTGGCATACTGATTGCCGTGGCGGTGTTCAGCAAAATAGAGCCGCTCTTTTTCCTTGAGGGCAGTAACGACATCGGTGGCTCTACCGATTAGACCGGCCTTGCCTTTCTTGCCGATGCCCCCCTTAAAAATGGGCTTGATCAACACGCCCCCGAACCGGTCAATCAGGGCCTGAATCTCTTCTTTTGACGCCTCCGGTCCCAAGACCGTTGCTGTAGGAAAACCAACATACTTGAGCAGCTTAGCTCCCCAGTTCATACCAGTAATCTGCATCGATAAACTCCCATTCCAATAACGCACCAACGCGCAGTGGATGACTTAACTATGACGGAATGACTCGCTATCACAGTGTCAAATACACAATATGCCGTATATGGTAAACGATGAGCAGATGGAAAAGAAGCAAAAAAATAGGCAATATATTTCAATTGCCTATTTTTCTCATAATCGAAGCTATGATGTGAGTATGGCGGGAGCGACGGGGCTCGAACCCGCGACCTCCGGCGTGACAGGCCGGCATTCTAACCAACTGAACTACACCCCCCCACCATCCAAAGCACGGACCGCATCGTAAAGCAGAGGCGGGTTGCTGTCAAGAGTAAAATCGCACAACTAAAAATATCCTGTACGAACCTCATCCCCAGCCCCTACCCATAAATGGAGAGGGGAGTAAAAACAGTATCATGTCTCCCCATCGCCATCCATGGAGAGGGGGATTAAGGGGGTGAGGTCTGCCAAGATGAGGTTGCATTTCCGGTGGCATCGTCCTATCAACCATCCGGCTCAGGATGAAAAAAATAGTAGATCTGCTCCGCCAGTTGAGACGAAATCCCGGCAACGGCGACTAACTGTGACAAACTCGCCGAGCGGATGGCCGCTACCGAAGCAAAATGGCGCAACAGCGCCTTCCGTCGTTGTGGACCAATACCGGCTATCTGGTCAAGGGCCGATGTCTGCTGTTGCTGACGCCGTTTGCTGCGGTGATAACGAATGGCACAACGATGCGCTTCGTCGCGGATGTTTTGCAATAGAAACAACACCGGATCATCGGGCGGCAGTACGATTGGTTGGAGCCGCTGGGGCAAGAAGATGCGTTCTCGTCCAGCATGACGATCTTCTCCCTTGGCAATGGCGATAAAAACAATGGCGTCGGCGATCTGTAACTCTTGCGCTACCGCCAGCACCGCATTGAGTTGCCCCATGCCACCATCCAGCACGATTAGGTCCGGCCAACTCTCTTTGGTTTTGGGGGCTTTGGTGGTTGATTCATCCGTCTCCGCCTGCTGCAATTTCTGGCAGCGACGGCGTAACATAGAGGCCATCCGGGCGGTATCGTCGGTGGCTGTTTGGTCACGAATGGCAAAACGACGGTATTGATCGCGCTGCAACCCGTCTGGTCCACATACCACCATCGCCCCAACAACCGTGTCATCGTGATGATGCGAAATGTCATACACCTCAATGCGTTGCGGCGTTTCCTCCAGATCCAACCGTTCCACCAAGGCCTCCAGACGTTGTTGCCATACCAATCGATCTTCGCCTTGGCGCTCCAAGGCCGATTGGGCATTGGTACAGGCCATCTGCATCAAACGCCACTTCTCGCCGCGTTGAGGTTGGTGGAGTGTGACCCGTCCCAGCCGCTTATCACGTAACAGCGTTTGCAACCAACCATCGCGGTCAACGATGGCATGACTGACCAGTATCTCGGGGGGAGGTTGTTTATCGAGATAAAATTGCACCAGAAAGGTTTCCAGAATATCGGATTCGCTCATGGTGTCGGTCTGCTGCGGAAAAAAGGCGCGGTGGCCCAGATTGATACCATTACGGATGAAAAACACCTGAATAGCACAGCGATGGTTAGAACTATGCAGGGCCACGATATCAATATCGCTGTCCGGTGTGGTCAGATTAATCTGGCTTTGCTGTTGGACATAATTCATGGTTTTAATGCGGTCACGCAACAGAGAGGCCTGTTCATAGCGGCGTTCATCGGCTGCCTGCCACATAGCGCGGGTCAGTTCATCCACCAATTGATGACTGCGGCCGGACAGAAACAATTCTACCTCACGCACCGACACCGCATATTGCTCCGCCGTGATCCGATCACAACAAGGCGCTGAGCAGCGTTTGATCTGATATTGCAAGCAAGGACGGCGTTGACTGACCAATTGGGCATCCTCACAGGGGCGGATCAGGAATAGGCGTTGCAATAATTTAAGGGTATCACGCACCGCTTGGGTCGACGGGTAAGGACCAAAAAAACGCCCTTTTCCATCTCTTTGGCCACGGTAGAAGGTCAAACGTGGAAAGCGGTGGTCAGTTGCTAGATGCAGCCATGGATAGGATTTGTTATCCTTCAACAGCACATTATAACGCGGTTTGTGACGCTGAATCAGTGTTGCTTCCAGCACCAAGGCGTCGAG
>JADGCM010000049.1 GCA_015228995.1 Magnetococcales bacterium | reverse complement strand
GCCGCTCAGAACAAAGCCCAGCACGCCGAAGCCATGATGAGGCAGCTGCTGGAATCGGCGCACGCCATTGGCGCTGTGGTTGACATGATCAATAGCATTGCCGAACAGACCAACATGCTGGCCTTGAATGCCTCCATCGAAGCCGCCGGGGCAGGTGATGCCGGTAAAGGATTCGCAGTGGTAGCCAACGAGGTCAAAGAGCTGGCTCGTCAGACCGGCCAGGCCACCACCCTTATCTGGGATCGTATCCACCAGATCCAGGAGCATACCGATGCGGTAGCAGTGGCCAATCAAGAAATTGGCCAGCACATTGATCGTATCAGTCACGACAATGGCGATATTTCTCGTGCGGTCGAAGAACAAACCGGCATTGTCGAGGGGGTGTCACGCTCCATCAGCAGTGTGGCGGATTCAGTTGGGGAGATTGCCCGTAATGCCAGTGAGTTGACCTTGGCGGCACAGGATGTGGCCCGAGCAGCGATTGAGAGTGCCAGTGGTACCCATGAGATCATGCTCTCTTCCTCCGAAGCTGGCGAAGCGGCTCAGCATGTAGCCGGTGAGAGCAGTCAGGTATTGGCATCGGTCGATGTAGTGCTGCGAGCTACAGAACAAACGGAGCTATTATCACGGCGCGTCGTGGCACGTATGGACCAAGCTGCACACGTCACCCGTTTGATGGGTGGCTCGGTGATGAGTTTTGATCATCTCGGCACTACTTTGCAGGAGATGAGCAATGCTTTGTTCATTTCTCACATTGAGATGGACAGTGGCAAACAGCGCTTCAATATTCGTCGTGTTAAGAGTGAGCACTTAGCCATGACCAATCTGCTGACGCAGGTTGCCCATCACCGCCCGGTGTCTGACCCCAAAGGACTGTCCTGGGATCCGGCGTCGTGCGCCTTGTGCCAGTGGTTCAGCAAATTGGAGCAAGAAGCGCTTAAGGGTGAGCCGTTGTTGCAACAGGTGATGGATGACCATCAACGTTTGCACCGATTAGCCAGTCAGATTGTACAAGAAACGCAGGCCGATAGCGAGTCGGTCCCAGCGAGTGACAAGTTGGGCCAGTTCCACGAGCTGTGTCAACAGCTATTGCGTCAGCTCAATAAACTGTATATGCAGCACGATGATCAACAGCCGTTCTTCCCCTGGAATGACAGCTTGAGCGTCGACGTGCCGTCACTGGACCAGGATCACCAGCGTCTGATCGATATCACCAACCGGTTGCATCGGCTGATGAAAGAGGGTGGCGATAATCGGTCGATCGGGCTGCTGTTGCAGGAGCTGATCGATTTTACCCGTACCCATTTTGCGCGTGAAGAGGATTCTATGCGCGCGTGCTCGTACCCGGATATCGATAAGCAGATTGAACAGCATCGTGCCCTGGTAAAAGCGCTGGACGACATGAAGAGCCGTTTTGAGCAGGGTGATTTTGCCCTGGCCATCGACCTAATTAATTTGAGCAAGACTTGGCTGGTTAGTCATATCATGAATTTTGATATGAAATATAAACCCTATATGCACGAGAAACAGATCAAATAGCTGGGGATGTAAACCATGATATGCGGAATTGACAACGTGCTAAAAGATGCCCAACCGACCGTCGTCGCCATCTGTCAGCAGCTGGTGCATGACCTGAGCAGCGATTTTAACTTAGAGTGTGATGCCGCTGCGGTGCTCACCACACCCCAGGGACAAAAATTACAGGAGGCCTGTCAGTCGTTCGCCGTGTGGTTGGTACACGATCAACAGCGGGGCCATTAGGGCCGCTGCCACTAAATTTGACGTCTCCTCGGTGCTTCTGTCTCCTGGGGAGGTGCCCCAGGCTACGGGGAGACTGCCCCTCCGGGGCGCATGAATCATGAAGCCCAAACGGGGCGATTCTTTGGTAGCCTGGGGCATCGCCCCAGGGATAAAGGACTGGCCGGAACGGTGAACAATGTCTTGGGGGTTGCATGCTTCTGAACTTGAATACCAGCAAAGAGGATGAGTCTCTGCTGGCTCGGCAGCTGCGGGAATTGAATGATCTGGAGGACCTGCAGAAGTATGTGCTGCCATTGTCTGACTGTGTGGTTCCGACAACAGCCTCTAAGTTCAATCAAGCAGTTGAACTACGGCAGCAGGTTGAACAAGTCTTGTCGACTGCCTACGACGAATTACGCCAAGGTCGCCAGTTGGATCTGGCTGCCGTAGACGGGGTTATTGCGGCCACGGTAGCCTTTATGGAACATCAAAAGGAGATCATGTTGGCGTTGGTACTGCTCGGTCAGTACCACGAAACTACCTATCGGCATGCGTCTCACGTAGCAATTTTGCTGATGGCGTTTGGCTTTTCCGTCGGTGCACCGATCGATCAAGTGCGCACCTTGGGGTTGGGAGGATTGCTGCACGATGTTGGCATCACCCGCATAACCGTCAACGTCTTACAAAAGATCGGCCGGTTGACAGCCAGAGAGCGCTCGCTGATGGAGCTGCATTGCAAACTGGGATTTGAGCTACTTGATCAGCTTTCCGGACTGCCCAAAGAGGTACCCCTCATGGCCTTGCAGCACCACGAACGTTATAATGGCAGCGGCTATCCCAAGAAATTGTTTCGTGACCATATCCACGATTTTGCGATGATGACCAGCATTGTGGATACCTTTTCAGCCATGACCAATGAGCGATCCTGGCGCGGTGGGGTCACCCCTTCATTGGCTTTATCGAAGATGTTGGCCTGGAGCCAGAGTCGCTTTCACCCAGAATTGCTCCAGAAGTTTATCCGTTGTGTGGGCATTTATCCGGTGGGGACGCTGCTGCGTTTTCGCAACAATCTGCTCGGCTTGGTGGTGCAGCAAAATGCCGGTCGTCTGCTCTATCCCGTTGTAAAAATCTTCTTCGATGCCGTCAACCGCGTCCCCGTGCCACAAATAGTGATTAACCTAGCGGACCCACGCCATCGCGGCGATATACAGTGGTCGGTACTGAGGTCCCAGAAAAATGGGGTCTAAATGGCCTCAATTTAGTCAATGAAGTGTTGGGATTGTCTCCCACGTGAGCCTGTGTGTTCGCGTTCCCCGCCCTGGTGGGCACAATTTGGTCGTTTTAGCTAGTTGAGCAGGAGGTAAATGGCTCATGAGGATTGTTATTCCTAAAGAGATTTATGAAGGCGAGCGGCGCGTGGCCGCTAGTCCCGACTCGGTGCAACGGTTGATTAAGCTCGGCTTTAACGTCGCCATCGAAAGTGGTGCCGGAGCGGCAGCCAGTTTTCCAGATGGCCAATTCCAAGCCGCTGGGGCTGAAGTTATCGCCGATACCAGGGCGCTCTGGAACAGCGCTGATGTGGTGTTGAAAGTGCGCCCACCGATGGCCAATGCCCAACTGGGCCTACACGAGGCTGATCTGCTGCCGGAAGGGGCCACATGGATTGGTTTCATCTGGCCGGCACAAAATCAAGAAATTATGGACCGCCTGGTCGCACGCAAAGCCACCGTGTTAGCAATGGATCAGGTGCCGCGTATCTCACGGGCGCAAAAATTAGATGCTCTCAGCTCCATGGCCAACATTGCTGGTTATCGCGCCATTATTGAAGCGGCTAACCATTTTGGCCGCTTCTTCACCGGTCAAATCACCGCCGCCGGTAAAGTGCCGCCAGCCAAGGTGCTGGTCATCGGCGCCGGGGTCGCTGGCTTGGCCGCCATTGGTGCGGCGGTCAGCTTGGGCGCGATTGTGCGTGCTTTTGACACCCGGCCTGAAGTCAAAGATCAAGTCAAAAGCATGGGTGCTGAGTTTCTCGAACTCGACTTTGAGGAGGAAGGCGGCAGTAGCGGTAGCGGCGGCTATGCCAAACAGATGAGCCAAGCGTTTATCGACGCCGAGATGGCCCTGTTTGCCGCTCAAGCCAGCGAGGTCGATATTATTGTCACCACGGCCCTCATTCCCGGCAAACCAGCCCCACGCCTCATCACGGCTGACATGGTAGCGGCGATGAAGGAGGGCAGTGTCATTGTCGATCTGGCCGCCGAAACCGGTGGCAACTGCGAAGGAGTCCAACCCGGTCAGGTGGTGGTCAAAAATGGGGTGACCCTCATTGGCTTCACCGATCTGCCCAGCCGCCTGCCCACCCAAGCAAGCCAGTTGTACGCCACCAATCTGCGCCATCTGCTCACCGATCTGTGCCCCAAAAAAGATGGTCAACTGGTGATCAACATGGAAGACGATGTGGTGCGCGGCACCACGGTGATCCACCAAGGACAGATCAGCTGGCCCCCCCCTCCCCTCAAGGTGGCGGCTCAAGCTGCGGTCGATACCAGCAAAAAGGCTGCCCCTGCTGCGGAACCGGTTGATCCGGAGCGTGTCGCTGCCGAGCAGAACCGGAGTATCCTGAGAATTATGGGCATTACTGGTGTGCTACTACTGGCATTGGGGGCCAGTGCACCGGCGGCCTTCCTAACCCACATGACGGTCTTTGTGTTGTCGATTTTTATCGGCTACATGGTGATCTGGAATGTAACCCCGGCATTACACACGCCGTTGATGAGCGTCACCAATGCCATTAGCGGTATCATCGTCATCGGTGCCATGTTACAGATTTCGGCCCCGAGTTATACCGTAGAATTCCTGGCCATCGTGGCGGTACTCATTGCCACCATTAACATCGCTGGCGGGTTCTTGGTAACGCAGCGCATGTTACGCATGTTCCGTAAGTAGGGGGAAAGCCGATGTCACAGGGTTTATTGACTGTTTCTTATATCGCCGCCAGCGTGTTATTTATCCTCAGTTTGGGTGGCCTAAGTGCCCAGGAGAGCGCTCGACGCGGTAATCTGTATGGCGTTGCTGGAATTGTCATTGCCATCGTCGCCACCACTCTCAGTGGTCAAGTCACCAATTTGGTAGCGTTGATCGGGGCCATGGTGGTCGGTGCGGCTATTGGTAGCTATGTTGCTTCCCGGGTCGAAATGACCGAGATGCCGGAGTTGGTGGCCATTTTACACAGTTTTGTGGGTATGGCCGCAGTGTTGGTGGGGGTAGCCAATTATCTTGATCCACGCGCCGCGTTCGTTGGTACCGAACGCACCATCCACGAGATTGAGATCTATGTCGGTATTTTTATCGGTGGGGTCACCTTTACCGGTTCGGTGGTGGCCTTTGGTAAATTACGCGGCATCATCAACAGCAAGCCCTTAATGCTGCCCGCCCGTCATCAAATCAATTTTGCCCTTGTCTTGTTGACGTTGTGGCTGGCCAAACCATTTTTAGCCGCCACCGATCTGAGCGATGGCATGGTCCCATTGTTATTTATGACGGCCATTTCATTCTTCATCGGTTGGCATTTGGTGATGGGCATCGGCGGCGCTGACATGCCGGTAGTGGTATCGATGCTCAACAGCTATTCCGGTTGGGCCGCTGCCGCGACAGGCTTTATGCTCTCCAACGACGTCTTGATTGTCGTCGGTGCCTTGGTGGGTAGCAGCGGTGCGATCCTGAGTTACATCATGTGCCATGCCATGAACCGCTCGTTTATCAGCGTTATTTTGGGTGGTTTTGGCGTTGAGGGGGGAACCGTGGTCGCCGCTGCTGATGGCGGCCCCAAGGATGTCATCGCCGCCTCGGCCGAAGAGGTAGCAGATATGCTCAGCGGTGCCAGTGAAGTCATCATCGTACCGGGTTATGGTATGGCGGTGGCCCAGGCACAATACCCGGTTTATGAGATCACCAAGATTCTGCGTGACAAAGGGGTCAACGTCCGTTTTGGCATTCATCCAGTGGCTGGGCGTCTACCCGGTCACATGAATGTGCTACTAGCCGAGGCCAGGGTGCCCTACGACATCGTCTTGGAGATGGACGAACTAAACCACGATTTTCCCAAGACCGATGTCTCGCTGATCATTGGTGCCAACGATATCGTCAACCCAGGTGCTCAAGACGATGCCAGCAGTCCGATTTATGGCATGCCGGTCTTGGAGGTGTGGAAGGCCAGAACTTGCGTTGTGCTCAAACGCAGCATGGCTACCGGTTATTCCGGAGTGGATAACCCGCTGTTTTACAAGAGCAACAGCCGCATGCTGTTCGGTGATGCCAAAAAGAGCATGGATGCGGTGTTAGAGCAGTTGCGTTCGGCAGGGTAAGGCCCGAATTTGCAGCTTCCTATCTTCGGCAGTCATCATCACCCACAATGCGGCGATGGTGCTGCCCGGCTGTTTGGCGACTTTGGCCGCGTTAGTATCCGATATCAACGACGGCCATTGCCATTCAGTTTCAGGTACGGGTAATCGTGCAACCGTGGCTGGGTTATGGGCCACAAAAGCAAAGAGGCCAGACAGGACGCGGCAACGAGGAATAGGACTTATGTGCGGAATAACAGGGTGGTGGGATTTATCGGCATCGACGTCGCCGGAGCGTCTAACCACCTTGGGTGGCCGTATGACCACGGCTTTATCTCGTCGTGGACCAGACGATCATGGCTTATGGAGTGATGCGGCGGCGGGTATCGTCCTTGGTCACCGTCGACTGGCTATTCTTGATCTATCCCCGGCCGGGCACCAGCCCATGGTATCTCGCAATGGCCGTTTCGTGCTGGTTTATAATGGCGAGATCTTTAACTTCCAGGAAATACGCGCCGAGCTGCTGCGTCAAGGCTGCGTCTGTCGGAGCCAATGCGATACCGAAGTGTTACTGGAGGCTTGTGCCCTGTGGGGCGTTGAATCGACCGTCAAGCGCTGTCTGGGCATGTTTGCCTTTGCCTTGTGGGACCGGCGGGAAAAGCGTCTGGTGTTGGTGCGTGATCGGTTGGGGATTAAACCGCTCTATTGGGGTCGTCAGGGTAATTCCATTCTCTTTGGCTCACAACCACGCAGTTTATTGGCCCACCCAGATTGGCAGCCACGCATCGATCGTCGGGCCTTAGCGGCCTTACTCAGCCAGGGTTATGTCGCCGATCCGCTCTCGATCTACCAAGATTTATCCAAATTACAGCCTGGCCATATCGCTGTCATTCCGGCTACCGGCAAGCACTGGCAACTGCGTTACTGGGATCTCCCTTCTACCGTTACCTCCAGTCCACGTATCACCGCAACGGTTGCGGAGGCTCAAACCGAATTGGAGTCGCTGTTGCACGATGTGGTGCAGCGGCGCATGGTAGCCGATGTGCCCTTGGGTGCCTTTTTATCAGGCGGGGTGGACAGCTCGTTGGTAACGGCCCTGATGCAGTCCCATAGCAGCCGACCGGTCCGTAGCTTTTCGATTGGCTTTCGCGAAGAGGGTTACAACGAGGCGCAACATGCGCGGGCTGTTGCCGCCCATCTTGGCACCGATCATACCGAGTTATACGTCGATGCCCAACAAGCGATTGATCTGGTGCCCCAATTAGCAGAGATTTACGACGAGCCTTTTGCCGACGTGTCGCAAATCCCCACTTATTTGCTATGTCGTCTGACGCGTCAACATGTCACCGTGGCTTTATCAGGCGATGGCGGCGATGAGTTGTTTGCTGGTTATACCCGTTACTTAATGGCCCAGCAACTGGAGCGGCTGTTCGCTCATAGCCCGGGTTGGTGGCGGCAGAGCGGTGCCGCCGTGTTACGTGCCGTCTCACCGGCACTGTGGGACATCTTAGCCCAGGTGCTGCCGCCACGCCGCCGGCCCACCTTACTGGGAGATAAGCTGCACAAGTTGGCCCAGATACTCACCTTATCAGATGTCAAACAGGTCTATCCGCAGCTGCTCTCTTTTTGGCCATTGGGGATTGAGTTGGTGCCCAACAGTGGCTCAGCCACTGCTTCCATGTTACAGGAAGGTTTGCTGGCAGGAATTGAACAGATGCAAATGCTCGACACCCTCGGCTATTTACCAAGCGATATCCTGGTGAAGGTGGATCGTGCCAGCATGGCAGTCGGCTTGGAAGCACGGGTGCCACTGCTGGATCACCGCTTGGTTGAGTTCGCTTGGCGCTTGCCATTGTCTATGAAAATGAATCAAGGGCAGGGCAAATGGCTGCTACGGCAGATTTTATACCGCTATGTCCCCACACCACTGATCGACCGTCCCAAAATGGGATTCGGGGTCCCCATCGGCGACTGGCTACGCGGGCCGTTGCGCGATTGGGCCGAGACCTTACTGGCGGAATCGGCTTTGCGCGATGGTGAACTCCTCAACCCGGCCCCTATCCGTCAGCGCTGGCGTGAGCATTTATCGGGTCGACGCAATTGGCAATACGCCTTATGGGCAGTATTGATGTTTCAATCTTGGCGTTATCACTGGCTAGATGGGCCGCGCGAGGGCATCTCCACGCAAACCCCACCCCCTTAGTCCCCCTCTCCATGAATGGCGAGGGGGAGACATGATACTGTTTTTACTCCCCTCTCCATTTATGGAGAGGGGTTGGGGGTGAGGTTTCATGACTTAGCCTCGCACTCATACACGATGTGTGCATAGAGTAGGCTCCAGAGCAGCCGTTATTGCTTCTGGTTCTGACTGCTCTCTTTCCAGCCAGAAGCGCTGATGATCCGGATACCCTGATCGTCTTCACCACCCAGGGCCTTGATGGCATCGCGAACGGCAGTGTTGTAGGTAATGTCTATGTTCTGGCCGATAGTAACGCTATTGCCGCCTAGGATCGCTCCGGTCAGGGTGGCATTGTCACCAATTTCAACCCTGGTGAACTGCCCAGGGGCCAACACAATCGCCTTGATCTGGCTGTTATCACAGACTTTCATACTGTCGTGGACCATTAGATAGAGACTGCCGACATCACCACTCACGTTGATCTGACTGCCAGTACCCAACTCCAAGGTGTTGACATGCAGTCTCACCACACCAGGCGGATTGACAATAATCCTAGTATTGGCCCCAAGTGAGATCTTGCCGACATAATAGTCGCCAGGGGCCAGCCTAATGGTTACTGAGCCGTTTGAGGTGCATCTGTCGTCCGTCCCGCGACCACAGTGACGCCAAACTTGGACATTGCCCTGCTGAAGACGACACCCCCAACCGTCATGACGCCACAAAAAGCCCCTCTTTTGCAAAGCCAGAGTGCTGCTGCTCGACCACCAATTAGCGCCTGCAGTACCACCCTTACCACCCGAACAGCCGCTATTCGATGACCAACCATCCGGACCACCACGTCCCCCTGAGCGCCCCTTGCCACCTGACCAAGCCTGACCACCGCTCCCTTTGTTGCCCGACCAACCCTTACCGCCAAACCAGCCCTTGCCACCCGAGTAACCACTGGAGACATGGCCACCACCACCCGATCCACCCGATCCATCGGTGATACAGGCCCCCTGCTCAATCAGGTTGATACGGAAATTAGCCTGCTGGCCGACGACACCATCGTTCAAAACCAGAGTGCTGTTATCGTCGAGGGTAAAGGTGTCGTAGCCGATCTTGCTGGTAAAGGTCTTGGTGGCGCCAGCAGTAACCGAATCGTCGCCGTCGTTGCCACTGCTGACCCGGAAGGCATCCAATAACGCCAACGTGGTATCGTTGACTTGCAATTTACTGTCGCCGGTAACAAAATTACAATTGGCAATGGCGTTGCTACTGGTGGTGCAGTTATCGCCAACCCCGCCGCCGCCATTATCGTCACCGCTACAGTACCCCATTCGGTCGCCATGACCGAGGTGGGCCGCCACACTCTCCTCACCGACCGCATCATCGTCAATGGTCAATTGTTGTTGCGCCGGCTCGCCCGGTTTGTGGCACACCGCTACCGCTGTATGACCACCACCCGTGGTACCGCCACCACCCGTGGCACCGCCACCGGTACTACCACCACCGGTATCGCCGCCACCGGTACCACCGGCCGCACTGTCACTGTCATTACCACTACCCTCTGCAGCTGATTCCAGACAAGCCCCCATGGTATCGCCATGACCTAAATGGGCCGAGACGTCGTTACTGTCAGTGAGATTCATCTCCAACTGTGCCGCTGTACCAGGCTTGTGGCAGAGCGTCACCGCAGCATGGGTAGCCGCTGCTGCCTCACCGCTGACGATATCCAAGACCGCCATCAACCACTGGAGCCCCTGCTGGGACCAAGAGGTGGTCGTCGGTCTGATACAGTTGGGATCGATAGGCTTGCCGTTGACCTTGCCACCATTGCCGATGGAGAGCCCGCCTGGCTTACTCATAACCGGCCCATCGACTGGATATCGGGTACAGTCAATGCTCAGTTGGGTGGTACGACGGCCATTTTCCGCTTGTGACGACGCCGTATAGGAAACACATTTGTTGTCTACTGCGGTGACGCA
Source organism: Magnetococcales bacterium (assembly GCA_015228995.1). Classification (GTDB taxonomy): domain Bacteria; phylum Pseudomonadota; class Magnetococcia; order Magnetococcales; family JADGCH01; genus JADGCH01. The sequence continues at coordinate 931 of JADGCM010000049.1, read as the reverse complement.
GGTAAAGGTCGTCGTGAACCGCTGCCCATTCAGAATTTGCGTCACGGAGACATCGTTCCCGGTTTGGGTACCGCCCAGCTGGGTCGGGTCACAGTTCTTGGCTTTGAGCTGGCTGAGGATCGATTGTGCCCCTGACTGGGCGGCATTGTAAGAGACGGTCCCTTCATCATGCTGGGCCTTGCTGCTGACGCCGCTGATGTATCCCTTGGTGACAGCCACCCCCGCGACAGCAATAACAGCCATAACAATAATAGCCACCATGGTGAGTGACCCGCTTTGTTGTTGGATTAATGGCCTGTTCATGACGATTCTCCACCAAAACCACGTTTATGAATAAGTGCCTGTGCTATCAGTAGCAAATTTTTCTCAATTATGCAATCATAACTTACCATAGGGGCTCAACTAATACCGCCGTACGGAATGGTACAACCGCCGAGCCGCTGCCGGTGTTGGCTGTTGCGGTGACCGTCAACGCTTTCCGAATGCGAAAATTAATGGTCACTAGGTGACGGCTGGGATCAATGGTAAACAATAAACTACCCGGATCGAGATTGTCCATCAGCGGCGCATCGTTCATGTAGATCGAAGTGCCCACCGATGGTGTGGTCACCTCACTGAAGCGATAGACCAACCCAGTAGTCGCATTGGTCAGGGTAATACTGGCTTGGCTACTACCAACGCACCCGGCTGGACAGATCGACAGCCAGCTGGCGTCACGCAACTCGCGCCACATCCGTTCCATCGCCATCTCCCCCTGGGCTGGCAGAGGCGCTAAATCGCTGGTAGTGAAGTAGGAACGGAAGCCGGTCGCCAAAATCTGTCCCCCCAGACCAAACAAAATAACCAGCACAATCATGGTGATGATCATCTCGATCAGGGTGAAGCCCTTCACACCCCTCACCCCGCCCTCTCCCACAAGGGGAGAGGGTAA
>JADGCM010000048.1 GCA_015228995.1 Magnetococcales bacterium | reverse complement strand
CCGGAAGATCAAGGCGTGCGTTGGCAGTCGCGGGGCGATGGCGAGTATACGGTTGAGACCATTCATCGGCCCGCGCGCGGCACCGACATCATCCTGCATCTGCGCGAGGGCGAGGATGAATTTCTTGACGATTGGCGGTTGCGCTCGGTGGTGCGTAAATTTTCTGACCACGTCCCTTGGCCCATCTTGATGTTGGCCACCAGCCAAGAGAGTGACCCAGATAAAAAACAATCGGAAGAGCGCAAATGGGAGACTGTCAATAAGGCATCAGCGTTGTGGATGCGATCCCGTAGTGAAATTGAGGAACAGGAGTATCACGACTTCTATAAGCATATTGCCCACGATTTTGAAGCACCGATGGCCTATCTCCACGCCCGTTTGGAAGGCAAGTATGAGTATACCCTGCTGCTCTACATCCCGGGGCGGGCACCGTTCGATATTTGGGATCGTGACCGCAAGCAGGGCCTCAAGCTCTATGTCAAACGCGTTTTTATTATGGACACAGCCGAACAGTTGATGCCGCGTTATCTGCGTTTTGTCCGCGGCTTGGTCGATTCCGCCGATCTACCGCTCAATATTTCGCGCGAGATCTTGCAGCACAATAAAGTCGCTGAGGCGATTCGTAAGGGCACGGTCAATAAAATACTCGGGTTGTTGGAAGAGATGGCCAGCAACGACAGTGAGAAATATGCGTTGTTCTGGAAGACTTATGGTGTGGTAATGAAGGAAGGCACCATTGAGGACCATGGCAATCGGGAGCGGTTGGCCAAGTTATACCGCTTTGCCAGCACCCACAGCAATACCCCTGACCAGACTCACTCACTGGCAGACTACGTGTCGCGGATGAAACCAGGCCAGCAACACATCTACTATCTAAACGGTGATGGTTTCGCTGCCGTTAAGGGTAGCCCCCATCTGGAGATATTCCGCCGCAAAGATGTTGAAGTGTTATTGATGTATGATCGCATCGACGAATGGATGGCCAGTCAGCTGCACGATTTCGATGGCAAAGAGTTGCACTCGGTGGCCAAGGGCAACGTCGATCTGTCGTGGTTGGCGGATGAGGAAGAGAAGAAAGTCCAGGAAGAGCAGGCCGAACAGGCGAAGCCGCTGCTGGACCGCATCACCGCTGTGTTGGGGAGTGCCGTCAGTTCCGTTCGTATCAGCCAACGACTGACCGATTCGCCTGCTTGTCTAATTGGTGACGAATATGGTATGAGCATGTCGATTGAGAAATTGCTGCGTGAGGCGGGGCAAGATGCGCCAGTCAGCAAACGGGTGTTGGAGGTCAACCCCAATCACCCGCTGGTGCAACGGATGCAGGGCGAGTCGAACGAGCAGCGTTTCAGCGATTGGTGCTGGGTGTTGTTTGATCAAGCGGTATTGAGTGAGAGTGGCCAATTGAGCGAACCGGCAGCCTTTGTGCGTCGTATCAATGAGTTGTTGACTAACCTAGCCAGTGGCTGCTGATTTTGAGCCACCGCTCTACCGTGACAAGCGCACGGCGCGGTTCGCTGCCGGTGAGCGGGTCAGGGAGTTCCTTGCGTTTGAGAAACAGGCCAAAAAACGTCTGTTGATTTTAGAAAGTGCTGTTTCACTCAATAGTTTGATGCTGTTGCCAAGCAATCATTTTGAGGCGTTAGGTGGTGATCGTAGCGGGCAGTTTAGTATTCGCATAAACCACAATGGCGTGTATGCTTTGAGTGGCCTGCTCATATAACGAGGCCATTTAACATTGAAGTCACGGATTACCACTGAAGGAAGCAGCACTTATGGTTGAAAAACGGCCAATTTATCCTATCCATCCAGGCCAGATTTTAGCTGACGAACTGGCGGAAATTGGTATAACATCGGTTGAGTTGGCGCGTGCGTTACAGGTTCCTCACGATCAGATTGATCAGATTATTACGTGTCGGCGCGCCATGAACGCCGACACGGCGTTGCGCCTTGAGCAGTGGCTAGGCATTGAGGCTGCATTTTGGATGAATCTACAGAAAAGTTACGAACTTGATCTGGCGACTGAACAGGCTGGCGAGGAAATCAAGCGTACTGTCGCGCGTAGAAGTTTAGGGCAGAAAGAGCATACAGTAGGTGGGCAATTTTGATCGATTGACGACTTAATGGGTCATCCACAACCACAAAACCCGGTGTTTGGCTGGGGGATCGGCGGTAGATTAGCGGTGGCGTGGGGATTGCTGGCGATACTGTGGCTGGTGATCTCTTGGGCCATCGGCTGGCTAGGGCCGGTATGAGCAATACCATTCGCCTGGAAGATTTGACCCTGGGTTATGAGCGGCACCCTGCTGTCCATCATCTCAGCGGTGCGTTTGTCTCGGGCACCATGACGGCTGTTGTTGGTCCCAATGGAGCAGGCAAGAGTACGCTGCTAAAGGGATTACTGGGCTTGATGCGTCCCTTGTCGGGGCGCGTCGTGCTGTCAGGTGTTCGGCAACAACAATTGGCCTGTTTGCCACAACAGGTGATGTTGGAACCGGACTTCCCGATTACAGCACTAGAAGTGGCGATGATGGGGCACTGGCGGCAAGTCGGACTCTGGCGTGCCATGGGCAAGGAGCGGCGGGGCACGGCCATGGCAGCGTTAGCGCAAGTTGGGCTGGCCGGCTTCGAACAGCGTTGGGTCAGCTCCTTGAGTAGCGGCCAACGGCAACGGCTGTTATTCGCCCGTCTGATCGTCGAAGATGCGCCGGTGATTTTGCTGGATGAGCCATTTACCGCTATGGACGACCGCACCATGACCGATTTGCTGGCGGTGGTGCAACAGTGGCATCAGGGTGGGCGCACCATCATTGCCGTGTTGCATGACCTGGAACAGGTGCGGCGTTATTTTCCGGAGACGCTGCTGTTGGCACGTCATGCCTTGGCCTGGGGGAACACCGCTGCAGCGCTGTCGGCTGCCAATTTAGAGCAGGCCCGTTGCATGAGTGAGGCCTGGAATAGCTACGGTCTTCCCTGTACCCAGGGGGCCGCATGACCTTCTACGACTATATTATCCAACCATTTGCTGAATTTGCCTTCATGCGACGCGCCTTGGCCGCTTGTTTGGCGGTGGCCTTGGGTTGTGCGCCGGTGGGGGTATTCCTGACACTGCGGCGTATGAGCCTAATGGGGGATGCCTTGTCGCACGCCATCCTGCCTGGCGTAGCCGCTGGCTACTTGTTGGCTGGGTTATCGTTACCGGTCATGGCGGCGGGGGGCATGATCGCCGGAGCGGGGACAGCGCTCTTGTCCGGAGCTGTGAGCCGGTTCACCCTGTTGCGGGAAGATGCCACCTTTGCCGCTTTCCAAATTGTCTCTTTGGCGGCAGGAGTGACGCTGTTATCGATGCGGGGCGGCAACGTTGATCTGATGCACCTACTGTTCGGTTCCGTACTGGCCGTTGACGATGCCTCCTTGCTCTTGATCGCTCTGGTCACCAGTTTGTCATTGTCCGTACTGGCTATCATCTATCGTCCCCTGATTATCGACTGTTTTGACCCAGGCTACCTGCGAAGGGGTGGTGGCGGCTGGCATGCCATCTTTCTTGCCCTGACCGTACTCAACCTAGTCGCCGCTTTTCAGGCATTGGGATCTCTGATGGCGATTGGGGTGATGATGTTGCCCGCTGTTGCTGCACGTTTTTGGGCACGCACCGTGGCAGGTGTTATGGCAGTAGCGGTGGTGATTGCGGCGCTATCGGGCGGGGCGGGATTGCTGCTCTCCTGGCACCACCAGTTACCATCTGGTCCAGCGATTGTATTAACGGCGGGTGTCTGTCTGCTTTTCTCTGTGATGATGGGCAAACGAGGGAGTCTGTGGGCCCGCTTCGGCCCTTACGGACACCATTATTCAGAAGGCCGCAGCAATTAATCAGTGGCATCAGAGCAGTATTTCAAGTACACTACCACTACCTCTGCGGTTGCAGGCACCCACAACAGGATGGTACCTTTATCATGCGGCATGTCATTTTTGAGTTAGTTACGACGGCGTTACGGCACCTACAGTCGCAAGGTGTATTGCCGCCGGATAATGCGGCGGCGCCAGCGTGGCGTATCGAGCGTCCGCGCGACAAATCCCATGGTGACTTCGCTACCAATGCCGCGATGGTGTGGGCTAAGGCGGCTCGTTTACCACCACGGCAACTGGCTCAACAACTGATTGACGCCTTACCGCCGCAGCAACAGGAAATTGATCACTGTGAGGTCGCTGGTCCTGGCTTTATCAATTTTCGTCTCTCCAACCATGCCCTACAGCGTCTGGTCGCCGTCATTCGGCAGCAAGGGAATGGTTATGGCTGTAGTGATGTCGGCCAAGGGGAATCGGTGCAGGTTGAGTTTGTCTCCGCCAATCCGACCGGCCCCATGCACGTGGGACATGGTCGTGGTGCGGTAGTAGGGGATGTGCTCTGTCGGTTGCTACAGGCGGCGGGCTACCGCGTTGAACGCGAATATTACATCAACGATGCTGGTGGCCAAGTGGTGGTATTGGGACGGTCGCTGTTGTTGCGTTATCTAGAATTATTGGGGCAGCAGGTGGTATGGCCTGCGGATGGCTACCCGGGTGACTACGTGCGGGAGATGGCTCAGGCCCTGCGTCAGCGTGATGGGGACCGCTGGCTGACCGCTTCGTTGGCTCAACCACCACAAGAGCTGATCGACTTCGCCATTGACTGGGTGTTGATCTTGATTCGTCAAGATTTGCAGCAAATTGGCATCGCCTTCGATCACTGGTTCTCAGAGCGTGCCCTGCATCAATCAGGCGCCATTGACCACGCCATTGAGATCTTGCAGAACAAAGGTTTAATCTACTCCGGTCTGCTTGATCCCCCTAAAGGTCGGGACCATGCCGATGACTGGGAACCACAGCCACAGCTGTTGTTCCGAGCGCAACAGTTTGGTGACGATGTGGACCGGGCATTGAAAAAATCGGACGGTAGCCCCACCTATTTCGCTGCCGACATGGCTTATCATCTCCATAAGGCCGAGCGCGGTTTTAGCCAACTGATCAATATCTGGGGTGCCGACCATGGCGGTTATGTCAAGCGCATTCAAGCCGCAGTGGAGGCTCTGACTGATCGGCGTGGTCAGCCAGCGGTATTGCTGGTGCAAATGGTCAACCTGACCCGTGCTGGACAACCGGTACGGATGTCGAAACGCGCCGGGAATTTCGTTACCCTCAAAGAGGTGATTGATGAAACCGGTGCTGACGCGGTGCGCTTTTGGTTTTTAACCCGCTCCATCGGTTCGCAATTAGACTTTGACTTGCAGCTGGCGGTGGCCCACAGCAATGACAATCCAGTTTTTTACGTTCAATATGCCCATGCACGCATCTGCTCAATAGGCCGTCAGGCGGCCGAACAAGGTCTGACAGCGGTTACGGCGGATTTGTCTCTGTTGCAAACAACCGCAGAATTGGATCTGCTCCGGCTGTTGGGCAGTTACCCAGAGCTGGTGGAAAATGCTGCTTTGGGGCGCGAAACCCATCGCCTGCCGTTCTATTCATTGGAACTGGCGGCAGCTTTTCATACCTACTACAACGAGCACCGGGTGCTGGATGTAGCACAGCCTGCACTGTCGCAAGCTCGTTTGGCCTTGGTAGAGGCGGTCCGTCAAGTGCTGAGTAATGTGCTGCAACTGATGGGCGTTTCGGCTCCGGAGCGTATGTGATCACACCCCGTTATCCGGCTGCGCCGCAATACCGCCGTCATCCACCCAAACAAAATCGCCGTGGGCGCAAGTTGCTGGGATTGGCAGCGTTGGTAGCTATTTTGTGGTGGGGTTTTTCTGGCGATTCCAAGCGTCCTCCCAAACAATCAGACGGGGTACCCGCCGAACAAGCTGCAGTCAGTGCCACAACAGTGACGCCTGTGACGCCGCCGGCCGCAACAACCAAAAACAGCGTGCCCAAACAAGCGAACCGCAAACCTCCGGCTAAGGAAGATAAATTACCAGCCCCTCCGATTGATCGCATGGAACCACTCGTGGCAACGACTGCGGTGATCCCACCACCACTTGCCCCACCAATCGCGCCACCGCCTGTGGCAGAGCCAGCAGTGGCCGCGACCGCGCCACCGCCTGTCCAGTTAGATTTGCCCAGAGAAAGCCCGGCTAAACCCGTGCAGGCAGCTGTTGTCCAACCTCCGGTGGTAACAGTGGAAAAGAAAGGTACTCCCATCCAACCGGCCCAGATGGCAGCCGTCCAGCCTACAATCGCACCAGAGGTAGGGACATCTAAAGACGGCACCAAATTTCAAATCGTGCCCTGGGCACCAGTGGAGGGTTTCAATAAATCGGCTATGCCCGCTGCCCAGCCGGACAAAAATATTTCCGGTGCGCCATCTGGAAAGGGCGAAAAAGGCGAGAAGCTAGACGGGAAGAAACGATCTGATGGTCGCAAAAAAAACAAGCCGAAGCCAGCCGAAGCTAAGCCGGTCGATCCCGATATGCCAGAGGTGGAATTAACTTTTTATGATCAATTGAAACACAAGCAAGTCGTCGTGCCAGAAGAAAAGATCGTCAGTGATAAAAGCAAGCCCAAGTCGACCACGCCCACGCCAGCCGCAGCGACTGCGACTGCGACGGGCCATAATCCAGAACTTGCTAGCGTTATCACCTCTCACCGCCCGAGTCCGGTGCGCATGAGAGACAATAATTATTTTGTTCCCATCCATAGCTACCCCGATATTAGAACAGCTACCGATATCGTCAGTCAGTGGCAGCGTAAAGGGTTGCCCGCATTGGTCATGCCATCACCAGATGGCCGCACCTTTCAAACTGGGTTTGGCCCATTTTCTAACCAGGAACGGGCCACCCATTTTATCAATAGCAATAACAAATGGCGCTAGGAGTGATCATTCATGGGTGACAGTAATCAACGCCCGAAAAAACCGGCACGGGAAGTCGATGCCATCATTGAGGAACGGGATGATGGCGCCGATGGTGGCGATGGATCGCTGCCTCCCATCCGCATTGAGGATGTATTGCCGCTGGAACTGGTCGTCTATCCGCTTGGTGGGAGACCTTTCTTTCCGGGTATGCTGACGCCTATCCAGGTAGAGGGATCCCCTTACTACGAAACCATCCGACGGGCGCTAGAATCTTCCGGCAAGATGTTCGGTATTGTACTCAGCCAAGCCGAAGACGGTCGTGAGGTATTCAACCCGGACAAACTCTACCGTATTGGTACCGTGACCCGCATCCTCGAAGCGGCCATTAACGAGGAGTCTCGCCAAATCAAATTGTTGGCAGAGGGGATCTCACGTTTTGAGATCGCTGAGGTGCTCCAATATGGTCCCCCCATCATTGTACGTGTGGCCCACCACGCCACCAATCATGCAGCGGATACCGCTGATGGCCTGCGACCTTACACCATGGCGGTTATCAACGCCCTCAAAGAAATCCTCAAATATGACTCCATGTATCAGGAGCAGTTAAAATTATTTCTATCACGACATAATTTCAGCGAACCGGATCGCCTAGCCGATTTTGTCGCCTCAATTACCGATGCCACCCGTAGTGAATTGCAAGACATATTAGAGACCTTTTCAGTTCGGGAACGAATGGAAAAGGTATTGATATTGCTAAAAAAAGAACTGGAGATGGTCAAGTTACAGGACAAAATTTCCAAACAGGTGGAAGAGGGTATCTCCGAGCATCAACGCCAGTTTTTTCTGCGGGAGCAACTCAAGGAAATCCAGAAAGAGCTGGGTATCACTAAAGACGATCGCACCGCTGACCTCGACCGTTTTCGCGAGCGTATCGAAAAACTGACCCTCACAGAGGAGGCTGAGAAACGCCTGCAAGAGGAGTTAGATAAGTTGGCTATTTTGGAGCCTAACTCGTCCGAATACGGGGTCACGCGCAATTACGTTGACTGGTTGACCATGCTCCCCTGGGGGGTCTATTCGACCGACAAATTGGAGATGGAGCCAGCGCGTAAAGTACTCAACGACGATCATGATGGCCTTGAGGATGTTAAAGAGCGTATTTTAGAGTTTTTAGCCGTTGGTAAACTTAAGGGGGAAATTGGCGGCTCCATCATTCTATTGGTTGGTCCACCCGGTGTTGGTAAGACCTCAATTGGGCGTTCGGTAGCGCGGGCGATTGGGCGTGAGTTTTATCGCTTTTCTGTGGGGGGGGATGCGTGACGAGGCCGAAATCAAGGGCCATCGTCGCACTTATGTCGGCGCCATGCCGGGTAAGTTTGTCCAGGCGATTCGTTATACAAAAGTATCTAATCCGATTATTATGCTTGACGAAGTTGATAAAATTGGTAATAGTTATCATGGTGATCCTGCATCAGCCTTACTTGAAGTGCTTGATCCTGAGCAGAATATCGAGTTCCTAGACCATTATCTAGATGTGCGCTTCAATCTTTCCAAGGTGCTGTTTATCTGTACTGCCAACCAGATGGATACGATTCCTCGGCCGTTGTTGGATCGTATGGAGGTCATTCGACTCTCTGGTTACATCACGGAAGAGAAGTTGCAGATCGCCCAAAATCACTTAGTACCAAAGCAATTGGATAAAAATGGTCTCAAGAAGGGTGGACTGCGTTTTAGTAAGGAGGCGCTGCGGGTTATCGTCGAGGGTTATGCCCGCGAGGCAGGGGTGCGGCGGCTGGAACAGAAAATCGGTGCGGTGGCCCGTAAGGTCGCTGTCAAGGTTCTCGATGGTATCAAGCTGCCGGTCTATATTGGCCGTGATCAGGTCGAAAAATATCTTGGCAAGCCTGATTTTCGCGATGAGAAACCGCTGAAAGGGGTGGGTATCGTCACTGGTTTGGCCTGGACGGCGATGGGGGGCGCGACCCTGGACGTTGAAGCGGTCAAAGTGGGGGGGGAGAAGAACAACCTCACCCTTACGGGACACTTGGGCGACGTCATGAAAGAATCCGCACGCATTGCCTACAGCTATCTGATGGCCAATGCGGCCCTGTTCAAGTTGGATAGCACCATCCTGAATAGCTCCATCCACCTGCACGTACCGGAGGGCGCCACCCCGAAAGATGGTCCTTCGGCAGGCATCACCATGGCAACCGCCCTCTTTTCGCTGGCCAGCAATCAAATTGTCGTCAGAAGGCTGGCGATGACCGGCGAGATTACCCTAACCGGACAGGTGCTCCAGGTAGGCGGTATTCGTGAGAAGGTGATTGCTGCCCGTCGGGTGGGCATTCGCGAGCTGGTGATACCAGAGGCCAACAGCAAGGACTACGAAGAGGTGCCGGAATATATCCGCGCTGGCTTCACGGTTCATTTTGTTAAGCGTTATGCCGATGTGGTTAAAATCGTTTTCGATGGGGCGCCGCCCTGACCGCTTACAGGCCTGATTTTGGTGAGAAGGAATCTGCGATGTTGGACTGGATCGTGCGGAGAGGGTTCTGGTTAATCATTAAGCGGTTATTGATGATCGGTGGTGTGGGAGCCATTGCTTGGGGCTATTACCAATTGGTGATGGTGCCGCAGCAACAGATACTATCCTTTAAGGAGTCGGCTGATTTGGCCAAGCAGGGTATCGGTTTGGTCCTTGCCGGCGGTGTTGCCATGTTGTTCTCGCTCGTTATTAGTGAGTAATTTGTCAGTCCAGCCCCCGTCGTACCGCATCAACGGCACGTAAAATGGCGCGAGCCTTGTTCATCGTTTCTTCATACTCTTTGTCAGGCTGTGAGTCGGCCACGATGCCCGCCCCAGCCTGTACAAATAGCTGCTGATTGCAAAGGACAGCGGTGCGGATGGTGATCGCCATGTCCATCTGGCCGGAAAAGGAGAGGTAACCAACGGCACCCGCGTACGGACCGCGGCGCGACACTTCCAACTCATCAATGATCTCCATGGCCCGAATTTTAGGGGCCCCACTCACAGTACCAGCCGGAAAAGTGGCGGCAATAAGGTCAAAAGCATCCAGTCCCGGCCGCAGTCGGGCAGTTACATGGGAAACGATGTGCATCACATGCGAATAGCGCTCGATGACAAACTGCTCGGTGACCTGCACCGAACCCGTTCGTGCCACACGACCTAGATCGTTACGCCCTAAGTCCACCAACATGATGTGCTCGGCCCGTTCCTTGGGGTCGGCCAGCAGCTCTTGCTCCAGGGCTTGGTCATCCGCATCGTTGCTACCACGGGGTCGGGTACCGGCGATGGGACGCACCGAAATGCTCTCCCCCTGTTGCCGTACCAAAATTTCCGGGCTGGAGCCCACCAAAGAAAAATGACCCAAACGCAGCAAAAACAGGTAAGGCGACGGGTTAATGGTGCGTAAAGCACGGTACAGCTCAATCGCCGGGTAAGGAAAAGGCAACGACAGTCGTTGTGCCAACACCACCTGCATAATATCTCCAGCGGCGATGTACTCCTTGGCACGCAGCACCGCCTGTTCAAACTGCTGGCGGCTCATCTCCGCCGTGACCGTCTCCATGGTTTCGGTAGCCGCTGTCGCGACGGTATGGGCAACGGCTACTGTTGGAATGGACTGACGCAAGGCGGCAATAGCGGTTTCAATGCGCCGACCCGCCTGTTGATAAAGCTGCTCGCACGCGGCCCGATCTTGATCAGGTTCTACCAGGACGTTGGTGACGACCTTGAGCTTGCCGAGCAGATTATCGAAGATCAGCACCGTTTCTGGAAACAGAAACAGGGCATCCGGCAGTTCCAATACATCTGGGTTATCATCCGGCAGTTTTTCAAAATAGCGGACGACATCATAGCCAAAATAACCGACCGCACCGCTGTGAAAGCGGGGTAAGTCTGCTACCTCTACCGGTTGAAACCGTTTCATAAAGGCACGTAACACCGCCAAAGGGGCTGGTCCATCGGTCACTTCCGCATCGTGACCATGCTGACGGATAGTGACATGCGCCCCTCTCATCTCAACGATAGCAAACGGATCAATGCCGATTAGACTGTAGCGGCCCCATTTTTCACCGCCCAGCACCGATTCCAACAGAAAGGCATAAGGTTGGTCACCGGCCACTTTAAGGAAAGCCGATACGGGCGTATCCAAATCGGCGAGGATATCACGATACAGAGGAATGATATTGCCATGACTGGTCAGACGGTGAAATTCGCTAAAAGAGGGTTGAATCAATCGCTCGCTCCCAAATGCACAGGCCCACACAATCCGACCATATTAGCAATTTTTAGACAATGACACAAAAAACATTTGACAGTTTGGCAACATGATTTTATAATGCCGCCTCATCGCGTAGATGGGGCCATAGCTCAGCTGGGAGAGCGCTTGAATGGCATTCAAGAGGTCGGCGG
>JADGCM010000047.1 GCA_015228995.1 Magnetococcales bacterium | reverse complement strand
AATTGGCCTTGCTGCGCAGCAACCGTTTTAGGGCCCAATCAAAGCTGATCAACTGACGTTGTTTTGCAGGCACGATCACTCTCCTTGGCTAAACCACCTCTGATCCCTCAACTTTGAACGTTGCACCATAAACGAGCTCCCGCGAGCCATTCTGTACCGGATAACCAATGTTGTGCAAGGGGGGCCAGAAAAAGCAGCACTAATTTATGGTGACTAGCCAAGAAATACTTTTCTGGATTACAGATGTCAGTTAGGTGTAGACAAGCCGTTTATTTTATAGTATCATGCGCTGAAATGGCTTGGGGTTCGCCCAACCAGTGGGAGCAGCGTGCAACTTAAAAATGGCACGTTTTTTGCTGGATTAATCCAAGGCAAGTTGGCCCCAGTTGAGAAATTCCGGTCGGATCGGGTGCCTTTCGGCCGCGATTGTTTGGTTGCGTGATGAGGTGCCTTTGTGAGAGAGGGTGTTAATGGTAAAGAAACTTTTTGTGGGAAACCTTCCGTTTTCCACCACTGAAGACGAATTGCGTGATCTGTTCTCCCAACATGGGGGAGTTCACTCGGTCAAGTTGATCAATGACCGTGAGACAGGCAGGCCGCGCGGGTTCGGGTTTATCGAAATGGACGGGGATGCAGCTCTTGCCGCCATACAGGCCCTTGATGGTCGGGAAATGGGCGGACGTAGCCTTCGTGTCAACGAGGCTCAAGAGAGGGAGCAGAGTAGTCGTATGAGCGGTGGCCGTGGCGAAAGGAGATAACAAACGATAATTATTGCGGTTGATACCGTTGTAATTATTGGTATAGTTTCTGGTGTAGTTTTTGGTTGTTTATCTAAATAAGTTCATCATGAACTCTTTGACCTCGTGATGATGTGCCTTCAGGAGAGTATGTTAATGGTAAAGAAGCTTTTTGTTGGGAATCTTTCGTTTTCCACCACCGAGAATGAGTTGCGCGATTTGTTTGCTCAGCATGGTAATGTCCATTCGGTCAAATTGATCAATGATCGTGAGACTGGTAGGCCGCGTGGGTTTGGTTTTGTTGAGATGGATGCTGATGCGGCCCTTGCTGCAATGCAGGCCATTGATGGTCGTGACATAGGCGGGCGCAGTGTCCGTGTTAATGAAGCTCAGGAGAGAGAGCAAGGTGGTCGTATGGGTGGTGGCGGCGGCTTCGGTGGCGGCGGCGGCGGTGGTCGCGGCGGACGTGGCGGCGAGAGAAGGTAGGCAAAAAAGGTGTAATAGAAAAGGCGTGACAGAGAAGGCGCAAAAATACAAGCTGTTGTAGGTTTTGGATTTTTCAGTCGAATTGATTATGCCTGTGGAATAATTATAATGGGGCCATCGTTGCCCCATTTTTTTTATGTTGCTGCATGAGGGATAGGACCATGGTCGATGAAAAAGTAGTTGCCACCATACTGGAGCAATTCGATGAACAACGCGATTTATATATCGATTTTATGAATCGTCAAGTTGCCCTGTTGCAGGAATTTCTCAAGGAAAGTGGCTATGAAGTTCATGCTGTTACAGGACGCATCAAACAGCGCGACAGCATCAAACGCAAACTTTCCCACCCCGACACCTCCTGTGATAGTGTTAAACAGATTAGTGACGTCATTGGCATCCGTATTATCACTTTTTTTGAAGAAGACGTGGAACGAATTTCGGAGATTATCCGCAACGAGTTTAGGGTGATTGAGGCCCATCTGACGGACGACGATCAGATGGTTGGCATCGATCGTTTTGGCTATGATCCACGTTATTATGTCATCAGTTTGCCAGAAAGTCGCCTCAAATTAATCGAATATCGGCGTTTCAAGGAGTTTCGGGCTGAGATTCAAATTCGTTCCCTGTTGCAACATGTTTGGGCCGAAATGCAGCAACAGATGGGCTTCTCGTCGTGGAACAATTTTCCAGCGCAGCGTCGCCGTCATTTTGCCCGTATCGCCCATCTGCTGGAACTCACCGACACTGAACTCAACAGCTTGCGTCAATTCCTCCACAATCACGTGCCAGAATCGGAGGGTCAAAAAGCCGGAGGGCAAGGAAACGACACCACTACAGCGGCGAAAACCAACAGAAAAGGTCAAAAAGCAGCGGCTGAGGTTGGCACTCTGGCACAATTGCTCCAGAACAGCGCTACCATTCGGGAGATGGACGAGCAGATTGCCTCCATGGCCAGGGCTAAACTAGGTGACAATCCTGAGTTTATAACTCAGCTGTCGCTATGGATCGAGAAAAATGGCATCGTGCGCCTCGGCAGCGTCGAGAATGAATTACGCAGTGAACGCCAAACCATTCTTTCCTTTGCTAAAAAGCATCTATCGGAACGATTCGCTGGCAAGCCACCGCTACGGCTGTGGCGCGGCATCAGCATCTATATGCTGGGAGCCGCCCTGGCCATCAGTAAAGGCTCAGGAATATCCCCCGAACATCTCTCCCCGGGCGATGCCACGGGGGAGGGTGTTTTTGTGGACGACATTGAGCGTTGGTAGATTTAGAGCCCCCTCACCCCTTAGGGTGAGGGGGGTCGTGGTAAGGATTGTCCTTACCACGAAAAAGCAGCCGTAGCGGCACTCCGGAAAAACCAAAGCGCTGGCGCAGTTGATTCTCCAAGTAGCGTTGATAGCTATCGGGTATTTGGTCCGGTAAATTGACAAAGAAGGCCATGGTAGGAGGATCGACCGAGACCTGCGATAGGTAACGCAGTTTTAACGGTCGGGTCGCGGCGCGGGGTGGCGGGTGTTGTTGTAGCGTCTCTTCCAGCCAACGATTCAAAATACCGGTAGAAATACGCTGGCAAGCTGCCTGACGGATGCGGCTCACCTGGGGCAAAATTTGTTGCACATTGCGACCAGTGCGGGCCGAAATGAACAACATCGGGGCATGACTGAAGCGGGGAAAGGCCTGCTGCAACGCCTCGGTGAACTGGCGCACGCTAATCCGATCGCGGGGCATGGTGTCCCATTTGTTGACCGCTAATACCATTGGCCGCGCCGCTTTGATCACCTCATGGGCAATTTGTTGCTCCTGGTCGTTGACCCCACGGCTGGCATCCAATAGCAGCAGCACCACGTCCGCCCGTTCGATGGTTCGCAAAGCCGCTGCGATGGTGAACTTCTCCAACCGCAGCGATATCCGGCTCTTACGGCGAATACCAGCGGTATCAACCAACACAAAGGGATGGCCATTGGCGTCGGTAAAAGGAACATCAATACTATCTCTGGTGGTGCCCGCAATTTCTGAAGCCAATAGCCGCTCCTCACCAACCAACCGGTTTACCAAAGAGCTCTTGCCAACATTGGGACACCCCACCACCGCCAACCGGATAGCTGCAGGTGGTTGGACGATTGGCTGCTGCGCCTCCGAAGAAGCGGCTTCTACCCGCTCTTTTACGACCGGAAAATGACGCCATACCGCCGTCATCAGCGTCGTGATGCCCTCCCCATGGGCTGCTGAAATGGCCACAACAGCATCAAAGCCCAATTCGCAAAAATCAAACGCTGCCAGCGTGCCGCCACGGCCCTCGGACTTATTGGCGACACAAATAACCGGTTTGCCAATGGTCCTTAATCGGTTAGCAATCTCCAAATCGTCGGCACTGAGTCCACTACGGGCATCTGTTACCAGCAACACCAAGTCAGCCTCCACCACCGCCAACCAGGCTTGCTCGCGTATGGCTCCGATCAAAGGAGTGGCGGTAGCACTCTCAAAGCCACCGGTATCGACCAACCGATAAGCACGGTCGTTCCAATCAGCCAGCGCATAATGACGGTCACGCGTCACCCCAGGTTGGTTATCGACCAAGGCACGCCGACTGCGTGTCAGTCGATTAAAGAGGGTCGATTTACCAACATTGGGGCGCCCCACCAGAGCAATTAGGGGAGTCATAGAAATTTCAACAGGGTGCCGTTATAGGTCCAGAGAAACAGCTCCCCTCCTTCAACAACTGGGTCCGCATAAACCGCATCGCTCAGGCGATCTTTGCCAATTACCCCCCCGGTAGCCGGATCAATCGCCAACAGACGATTTTTATTATCGGCCACAACGATTCGATCCGACAACCAAACGGGTGCCGTCGCCAAGCCGTCGCTGATCGGCGTGCGCCACAAGACGCTGCCCCCTGCTAGTTGCAAACAGACCAAGTTGCCATCGACATCGGCTACAAACAATCGATCCCCCATCACCAGTGGCCGCCGCAACACCGACATCGGCCGCTCCCAGAGAAAATGGCCATCTCGTGGATCCAATGCCACCAAACGCCCCTGATGATTGGCAGCAATCACCGCCCCTGTAGGGGAAACAACCAGAGAAGCATCAACGTCTTGCAATAAATCTAGCT
This sequence comes from Magnetococcales bacterium, assembly GCA_015228995.1. Classification (GTDB taxonomy): domain Bacteria; phylum Pseudomonadota; class Magnetococcia; order Magnetococcales; family JADGCH01; genus JADGCH01. The sequence continues at coordinate 7,278 of JADGCM010000047.1, read as the reverse complement.
CACTACGCCCTCCCACTACAGTCAGATTGCTCCCCCAAACACGATTGCCTTTCCCAACTCCCAACACCGCTATTTCACCGGATGAGTAACCCAGTAACACCACCCCACTGGCCACCACCGGCGTTGCCGCCCCCATAATGGAGAGGTCAGACGGCGCCCCGACGTGACTCCACACCGTATGGCCATCGGCGCTGTCGAGCGCATAGGTGCGGTTATCGATGGTAGTCAGGATCACCTTGCCATCTGCGACCACCGGGGCTGAGGCAGCCGAAGTAGGCAGTTGTGCCCGCCACAGCTCATCACCGCGATGACGGCTCAATGCCACCACAGCCCCCTTGACTGTCGCAGTGTAAACACTTGCACCCGAGACAGCAACGCCACCAGCAACTGGAGAAGAATCGACGTCAGCGCGCCATAAAACATCGCCATCCTGCCGCCTGACCGCCACCACTTGCCCCTGGAAGGTCCCGACAAAAACCTCGGTACTCTCCACCGCGATGGTGCTCGGATGAAACAGATATTTGTCGGGCGATCCAGCAACAGAACGCGACCACAACTCACGCACCCCGACCGATTGTCCCGGATTAGGCTCGGCAAATTGGCTCACGCGACGCTCAGAACTCGATAAAATCCGATCACTATCCTTGAACCACGAATCAACCGTCGAGCAACCAGTCAACAAAACCGACACCGACAACACAGGGGCCAATAACACACGTAATAAATTCATGGCGTTTCACCCCCCTCCCCCATCCGTTCCAAACGACGTTGCAGGCGCGTGCGCAGTGAGCTCGGCACTTCTTGTTGCAACACCTGACGATAACGTTGTGCCGCAGCCGCAAACTGACCCTCTTTTTCCAGTAACACCCCTTCTAACTCGCCAGCCTGAACCGAGAATGGAGACTGAGTAGAAATACGAGCCAAAAACGAACGGGCCCGGACGACGTCACCATCCACACTCAACCAAGCCGCATTCAACCAAGCCATCGCTGCCAATGGCGAAGCCTCCCCGGCATCAGTCGCCAACGTTTGTAACCGCTGCAACGCCTCCTCACTCCGATTGGCTGCCACCATAGCTCGCGCTTCTAGAAAACGAATCAATAGGTTATAGTCGTGTCGGGAAAAATTTTGCTGCATTTGGGCAGAGCGCTCGAACACCTCGGACCAACGGCCAGCATCAAACGCCACCTGCGCCGCCAAAAAGATCGCCGCTGCCGACCGATTTTGTTGCTGACGCTGTTCCTGCCACCAAGCAAGGGCCATCAAGCCAGCCACCAGCAATACCAGCGCCGTTATCAGCGCCACCCGGTGACGCTGCCATAGCTGTCGCCACTGTTCCACCTCTACTTGGTGGTTAACTTCCTCAAACAACTCATTTTGCTGAGTCGCTGACTCAAAACGATCTATAGCCAACTTTCGATTTCTTTCTTCAAATTAAGACGGGTATGGAGGAAGCCGAGTATACAACAAAAATCAGAGCAGACCAACCTGCAGAAGCCTGCCGCAGAAATGGCTCCAGCGTTCTGGGGAGGTATCGTTGCATCAGCTATCGTTGGCACAACTGCGGATGACGCTGCAAAGTTCACGCGCCACCTCATCAATGCGGATACGCGAATCGCCCTCCACCATCACCCGAATTTTCGACTCCGTCCCCGATTGGCGCACCAATACCCGCCCCTGATCCGCCAAATCGCTCTCAGCCTGAGCGATGGCCTCGCGCACCTGTGGCGACGACAAGGGATCGCTGCCGCGCGGGATGGGGATGTTATGCAGCAGTTGTGGTACCAGTTTTAGTTCACCAGAGAGCTCTGACATCGGCCGTTGCCGCGATGCCAGCAGCGCCAGTACCTTCAATGCCGAGACGAGACCATCGCCAGTGGTGTTGTGGTCTAACAGAATGATATGACCCGACTGCTCGCCGCCCAAATTATAGCCGTGCGTCTCCATATATTCCAACACGTAACGATCCCCCACTTGGGTACGTTCCAACGTCAGTCCATGCCCTTTTAGTAACCGCTCCAAGCCAAGGTTAGACATAACAGTGGCAACCACACCTTGACCACGCAAGGTGTTATTTTGCTGCATATCCATAGCGCACATGGCCAAGATATGGTCGCCATCGAGAATACGGCCCTGCTCGTCACACAAAATCACTCGGTCTGCATCGCCGTCAAAGGCAATGCCAACGTCCGCACGGGTCTCCAACACCTTCTCCTGAATACGGCGTGGATGCAGCGAACCAAAGCCATCGTTGATATTGGTACCGTTGGGCTTATCACCGATGGCGATCACCTCGGCGCCCAACTCCCACAACACGGTGGGAGCCACTCGATAAGAGGCGCCATTGGCGCAATCGAGTACCACCCGAATACCGCTCAGCCGTAACCGTCGTGGAAAAGAGTGCTTACAGAATTCGATATAACGCCCCCCCGCATCCTCAATACGGAAAGCCTTGCCAATTTCTTCTGGCACGGGTTGGCAAGTTTCCAGATCACCTTCAAACAAGACCCGCTCAATCTCCGCCTCAACCGTGTCTGGCAATTTACGTCCATTGGGATCAAAAAATTTGATGCCATTGTCGTAGAAGGGATTATGTGACGCAGAGACCATCACCCCGACATCAGCCTTTAGCGCTCGCGTTAAAAAAGCAATTGCTGGTGTCGGCAATGACCCTACTTGCAAGCAGTGGGTACCCATACAAATAAAACCAGCCCGCAAGGCCGATTCAAACATATAACCCGAGAGGCGGGTATCCTTGCCGATCACAACTCGATTGGGATGGTCGCCATTGCGCAGCACCACTGCGGCTGCCTGAGCCAAACGCATCACCAGTTCTGGGGTCATTGGATAGCGATTGGCCTGACCACGCATCCCATCGGTACCGAATAGTTTGCGTTTACCGCCCTGTTTATCGACCCTGAAGTTGTCACTCATGCCCCCGTCTCCCTAGCTAATGCCTTGGCTAATACCTGATTCATCTCCCTCTGTTTTGCCACAGCAGCGTTCATCTGTTCCAACCTCTCGACCAGAATTTTAATCAGTTGGTCTTTGATCTTAAGTTGCAAAGTGGGACTCAGTTTAGTCATCGCTTGGCCATCGATGCGAAAGACGGTAGTCTTCTCCTGTGCCATCACGTTGGAAGCACGCGGCTGTTTGGTGAGAAAGGCCAGCTCACCAATGACCGCCGATGACGTTAAGGTTGCCAAAACCACATCCGGACTGGCGTCGTTATAAACTACAGCCGTTCCTTCTAAAATGATCATCAGGGTATCGTCCTGATCCCCCTCTCGAATGAGCCGTTCATTGGGGGCGTAATTGACAAAAAAACTGTCACTATCGACAAAAACAGCCCTCTCTTCCTGAGTAAAGTCCCAAAAAAATGGAATTTGTTCGATTAACTTTAACATAAGCATATTTCTTTAATTCCTTTCGTAGTTCTCAATCCAGCCCCCCCCAATGAGCTGTTGCTCGCGGTAGAACACCGCCGCCTGACCTGCGGTGATGCCACGTTGAGGCTGTTCAAATAAAACATGCGCACGCTGCCCCGGCAACGGCTTGACCCATGCTGGTTGCTCGACAGCACGATAACGAATCTGCACCATAACGGGCTGATCGACATCAAGCGGGCACTCCACCAACCAGTTCACCTCCTGAATGGTCATTTCCTGCCGATAGAGCGCTGATTCCGGTCCGACCATCACACAATTGGTTTCCGGTTGCAGCTCAATGACGTACAGAGGCTGACTGGCGGCAATGCCAAGACCATGGCGCTGACCGATGGTGTAGCAGGCGATACCACGGTGCTGTCCCAACACCTGACCAACGGTGTCGATAATGGCACCCGGTTGCAGTAAAGCAGCCTCCTGCTGTTGCAGAAAATCGCTATAGCTCCGCCCGGTAACAAAACAGATGTCCTGACTGTCTGGTTTGCTGCTGACATGAAGACCGTGACGGTTGGCCAGCGCCCGCACCTCTTGCTTGGACAGGGTACCGAGCGGAAACAGCAGCCCTAACAACTGCTCCTGCGTCAACGTAAAGAGAAAATAGGACTGGTCTTTAGCTTGGTCATGGGCACGCCACAGCTGCGGCTTGCCATCCGAGGCCAACAGACAACGGGCGTAGTGACCAGTAGCCAAAGCGTCGGCACCGATGCTCCGCGCCTTGTGCCACAGATGATGAAACTTTAATTTTTGATTGCAACGGATACAAGGGTTGGGAGTACGGCCATTGGCATAACCGGCCACAAAATCGTCGATAACATGGCGCCGAAACTCGGCCTCGAAATCAACAACGTAAAAAGGAATCCCTAGCGTAGCCGCCACTCGACGGGCATCGTCTAGGTCATCGCTGGCGCAACAGCGGCGGCTCGCCCCCCCCTGGCAATGATCATGATCATCAACGGCACCGCCACGCCACAACTGCATGGTGATGCCGATGACTTCGTGCCCCTGCTCCAGTAGCCAAGCAGCCGTGGCGGAGGAGTCCACTCCGCCCGACATCGCGACAACGATACGTCGTCGCCGACCGCCCTCCATAACCACTGTTACTCGTGCTTTGACTCCTGACTAGGCTGTGGCAGCTCGACCGACTCGATCTGCTTACCAACGAATTTCACTTTGGTGATACGATGGTTATCCATCTCCATCACCACCACCTGAGCACCATCTTTCAAATTAACCACATCCTCTACCTCGGGGACTCGACCCAATTGGTGATAAATCAAACCACCAATGGTCATATAGTCATCCCCCTCAGGGAAGGCGTGGTTGAGAATCGCGCCTAGCTCGGAGATACGCATCGAGGCATCTAATATAAACTGGTTATTCTCCAGCTTTTTGACGCGACGCGCCCCCTGCTGGGTGAATTCGTCTTCGTAATCACCGACGATCTCTTCCAGGATATCCTCCAGGGTGATGATCCCCTCGGTACCACCGTATTCGTCGATCACCACCGCCAACTGCTGCCGATTGGCTTTGAATTCCTTGAGTAGATCACGCAGCCGCTTACTATTAGGAACGATATAGCAGTTATGGATATACTCACTGATCGGACGATCGATCTGGGTATCCTTCGCCTCCGCTAACACGCTCAATAATTCCTTCATCGCCACATAGCCGATGATGTTGTCTAAGTTGTTATCGAAAACTAGATAACGAGCATGGGGAATATCGCGGAATTTACCCAACGCCTCCAACATGGTGGTGTTTTTAGAAAAGGCCAGAATGTCGGTCCTGGGCACCATGGCAGAACGCACGGTGCGCTCGCCCATATCGATAATGCCGTGAATCATTCTACTGTCTTCAGGCTCAAGAACCCCCTCTTTGCCCTCACTCGCCGCCGTAATGATGGTGCGGATTTCTTCCTGGGTCATGGTGAAATGTTCCCCATGAGAACCGATGAGATCCCCCTGTCCCCAGGTCCAAAGCAGGAAATTGGAGGCATGTTTCATGGCCCAAATAACTGGGGTCCAAATAATATATTGCATGTTCACTGACCAGGAGACCGCCATAGCAACGGCTTCAGCCTTGTGGAAAGCTAAAATCTTCGGGGCCAGTTCCCCTCCCACCACGTGGAAGAACGAGATGATACAGAAAGCGATGATATAAGCGGTCAAGTGGGCCGTCTTCGCTAGCTGTTCACCGCTACCAAACATGCTAAACAGATCGGCAAACCAGGGATCCATGATCTGGGCCAGGGTATCCATACCAATGGCACCCAATCCCAACGAAACGATCGTGATACCGATCTGGGTTACCGAATAGAACCGTTCTGGTTCCTGATGCAGCTCTTGAACCCGAAGAGCCGCCTTGTTACCCATATCAGCCAGCTGGCGAATCTTGCTCCGACGGGCTCCGGTGATCGCCACCTCAGCGCCAACGAAATAGGCGTTCCCCACGATCAAGACGAAGATCAACAACAATTTCAACCACAAGACTGTTTCCATATATTTGTACGTATTCCTCTACTATTGGTGTCTATTTCTGCTAATCCCGCAGAGCCTTAATCAACCGCTTTCTAGCACTACCAAAATCCTCGGTAGCATTCTCAAGACGCTTGGCACACTCCAACACGTCATGCAGCGCTTTGCCAACGTCCGTGCCAGCAATCCAGGAGGTCACGGTCTTGACCTCCCCACTGTTTTTACTGACCACACCCTTGGCGGAGCCGGACAGGATGTTGATACGATGCTGACAGATGTCATTCACCCCGGCTGAACAGGAACAAATCGCCGTCATGTTCTTGCCATTTTTACTAACAATGACGTCGAAGACCTTGTTTTGGGTGTCCATAACCTGAAAATTTAAATCAGCCATTAAGATTCTCCATAAAAGAATAACATCATTTCAAGCGTTCTCCGGAAGCACACGGGCCTCGTCGACCAACATAACGGGAATGTCGTCACGAATGGGATAGGCCAAAGAGTCGCGGTAACAGATCAATTCATCCGCTTGGCGGTCATAAGTCAATTCCTGTTTACACTGGGGACAAACAAGCAGATCCAATAGTTCCTGGTCAATCATTTATCGTGTTCTCCTGTCATGCTCTCCCCCCACTTGGCCACCATTTGACGAAAGGGGATGTCACCCAACAACACCACCCCGCCGTGTTGACACAAGCTGGCCATACCAATTTGATATAATCGCCACCATTCCGCGGTGGATGGTAACACACTTTTAATCTCCTCGTCTACCACGATACGATCTAGACCAGCCATGACCCGACGCAACGGTTCACTCAAAGGCCACAGTCGATCATGCCAGGGTGCACCACACAGCTGACACACCGGTTGGCCACGCCGCACCGAGAAGTAAACCAGCGCCTCGGTCGTACCGCAACCGACACAACGCTCCATCCGCCAGCCGTAACCAATCCCATGCAGAAATGCCACCAACCAACACGAGATCGCCACCAATGGCTCCTCTCCTTGACTGAGATTGTGCCACAATTGATCCAGCAACTGGAACGATTGCAGATGCGGATCGGCCGCCGGCAACAACCGCCAAGCCACCTCCTGAGCCAACTGCGCGGCCAACAAAGCAGCCCCATGGCTGACCGGAACATAATGATGGGCACAGTCGATCTCAATCGCGGTCATGGTGGCCAAGCCATCACTGCGGCGCCGCACCATATCGACCGTCAGACGATGGAAACCAGCCACGGCCGCCCGCTCGTGGTGGCGCTGAGCCCCGACGCGAATCCCGCGCACCACCGCTGACTGAATGCCGTGCTGGCTGGTCAATAGATCGAGGATGAGCGAGGTATCACGGAACAGCCGCC
>JADGCM010000046.1 GCA_015228995.1 Magnetococcales bacterium | reverse complement strand
AGTGGTACTCATGAACACTTCATGGGCGCCCTGGAGATGTTGAGCGGTATTCCAGCCAAGGAGACGTGGAGCGCTTACCAGAAACATCTTCAACAAGGGGTAAATAGCCCTTTCTCCAGGGCCTGTCGCGATACGGCTTTTCAGACCACAGCCGCACGCATCCATACCACTCCGAAAGAACTTGAACAGAGTTTAGCCAAGCGGGGCGTGCATCTGGAAATGGATCGTAGCGAAATTCTCAAGCATCACTCCATGCCACGACAAATGGCCATGCCGACCACCAGTGGCCGGTTGGAATTTTATGGCAATCTATTTCTGTGGCTACAGCAGATGGGGGGCCGTGGTCCGGCCTTTAACGTTCTGGCTGCGCCTATGCCAGCTCAATGTCGTGATCGAGCGACTATGGCTGATCCACTTGATAAGGATGAGTTTTACTTTACCTACGGTAAGACCGCCACGGTTTCTTATGGTTCTACCAACAGCAATAACCCGGTGTTGGCAGGGATTAACCGATTCAAGAAGGATATTTACACGGGCATCTGGATTCACCCGGACCGAGCTGGGCCATTGGGCATCAAAAACGGTGACCGGGTACGTATCAAAAATACTCTCTCTGGTCAGAGTGCCGATGGTACGGCCTACGTGACGCAGCAGCTGCATCCTGACTCCATGTTTATGCACTCTTCATTCGGAGTAGAGAATAAGGCATTGCGTCTGAGTTATGGTCTGGGCACTGCCTCTAATAAGCTGATTCCCAATACTATTGAACCCCTTGTGGCCGGTTTCCGCTCTCAGGAATTTACCGTACGCATTGCTAAAATCTGAGGAGGATAATCTTCATGACTCGCTACGCAATGGTCATTGACCTGAATACATGTGTCGGCTGCAATGCTTGTATGGCCGCCTGCGCCCTGGAAAACCAGACGCCAGTGTGGTCAGATAAATGGCGCACCTACGTACACGACCGTGAAATGGGGGAAGGGCGCAGTGTTACACGTCGACTGATTCCACGTTTGTGTAATCATTGTAGCAATCCCCCGTGCATGACGGTCTGCCCCACTGGAGCTACCTATCAGACCAAAGATGGGTTGGTGCTGGTAGACGAAGACCTGTGTATGGGTTGCCAAGCGTGTGCGATGGCCTGTCCATACGACACGCGCTTTCCGTACACCCACGCGGATATCAAAGAGGGGCGAGAATTTTATGGTGTTCTCCATCGCCAAAGACCCAGTGTCGATAAGTGTTCATTTTGTAACCACCGTGTTGAACGGGGCGATCCTCCTGCCTGTGTACAAACGTGTGTTGGCTACTCACGCATGTTCTGTGACTTAGATAACCCGTCATGGCCGGCAACTGAACTTGTTAAAAGTGGTAAAGCCAAGCCTTTGATGGCCCATTTGGGCACACGCCCAAATGTTTACTACATACCGGAACGATAAAGGAGTTAGCCATGGAAACGATGACCTACGCAACCCAAAATATCTGGACGGATTGGTTTGCCGTCTATCTGTTTCTGGGAGGGATGGGATCTGCCATCATCGCCGTCAGTTTTCTCACCCACATGTATCTGCGTGAGGAAAAGGAATTGGTGATGTGGGGAGCGCTCTCTGGGGTCGCCATGATGGCGCTTGGCTCCAGCATGCTCTTCTTGCACCTCATCAACAAATGGGCTGCCATCTATATCTTGACCCCCTGGGCTATTTTTCACAAGCCCGATTCTTGGATTGCTTGGGGATCACAATTTATCATCTGGTTGCAAATAACAGCGATCTTGTTCGCCCTGCCTTTCATGGTTGCAAAACCACGACTACTCAACTGGCCGTTGGTGGGTGCCATTTTGAAATTAGATATGGTGCGATCTGTAGCCGCTATGGCAGCGCGTTTTCAAACCTTCTTAGGCGTGGTATCCATCCTGACTGGTATTGGTACGGTGGTTTATACCGGGTTATTGTTGCAAAGCTTTCCCGCAGTTACCCTGTGGCACAATCCAGCGTTACCGATCTTATTTACTGTATCGGCCTTTTCTACCGCCATGGCTTGGTTGTTGATCATCATGTATATGTTCATTCCCCATCGGGTAGACGCGACGATCAAAGTCCTTTACGAACGCATTGATGTGGCCTTGATTACCGCTGAACTGGTGATCATCTTTTCCTTTTTCAATTTCACATTGTCCGGATCCGAAAGTGGTTATCGTTCGGCAGAGTTATTGTGGAATTCCATGGGTTGGTTGGTTGGTTTTATTGGTTTTGGCCTGCTGGTGCCATTAGCTCTAGAGATCAAGTGCGTTTTTGGTATTGGGGTTTTATGTGGCAAATATGTCATTATCCCGGCCTCTGTCTTGGTTCTGATGGGAGGCTTTTTGTTGCGCCACTACTTCATGGCGGCCGGTGTTTATGCCTACCCTTGGTAAATTTGATGTAATCGTCTCGCGCATGGAGGCTCGTCAACTGCTTCTGCTGGCGGGCCTACTCGCTTATCCTGAGGAGGCTTCGTATGCCGTATTGGTAGAGGTGGCTGCAACGGATGCGCCGTGGTTGGCAGCCGCTCTGCCGGAATTGCAGGCAATCGCCTTAGATGCATGGCAAGGAGAACACACCCGTCTGTTCATCAATGGCTTTCCTAAAACGATCTGTCCTCCATTTGAGTCGGTTTGGCGGCACGGATGTATGGCAGGTGCGGCTGCGGAACAATTATCCATTCTTTACCAACAAGCTGGCCTGGAGTGGTTTGGAGGTAGCGCTCCAGATTATCTGGGTGTTATACTTGAGTGTGTTGCTTATTGCTTGACAACGAGCGACGATTCGTTACAGTCGGTGCTGGAGCAGTTAGTAACCGACCATTTGCGTCTTTGGGTACCTACTTTTGCCGCCACCCTAAGTCGTGAGACGGATTTGGTGCTTTATCGTCTGCTTGGTGAGCAGCTGCAGAAGTTGTTTGGAGACCCATAGCATGGGAGATTATCACTGGGAATTGTGTTTGCTAGATGATGAGACGCTGCAGGCCGTTAGCACTGAGATATATGCGGCGCTCTATCAGCAGCTGTTGCGCCACGGCGCGTGGGATGAAATGTTGATGCCAAGCCATAATCCCAATTTGCCTGTTCTGACGCGCTCTTTTCGCTATCTCGAACCCTGGCGTATTTTTTTGTTGTTAACCCCATGGATGCTGGCACGCTTATGGGTGCCACTGCGTGACCCTGGCTTGCCCCTACCAGCCGAGTGTGGCGATGGACTGCTGTTAGGCCCTCCGCTCGAAATCGAACTCATGAGTCAGCGGCAAAAAGCCCACTTGCAATACCAGCCTCGCCTGGGGCATCACTTGATTCAACCGTTGGTACAGTCGCTGCACAAGTACGCTGATGCCGAGGCTGTTTTTTCGGCGTGGTCGGCCATTGTCACCACCAGAAATACGCTGATTCGAGAACATAACCGGCGCTGTGAATGGCAGCAGGATGTATCACGTCGGGAGATGTTTTCGGGCTTACTGCATCGACGCACCCATACCCCTCAACCATAGTCTGGAGTATAACGACCCATGAACAGATTTATAGCCTTATTGACCTTGTCAGCAGCTGTTGGTCTTAGCCATACCGCCTACAGTGCTGAGGGACAATCCACCAGCGAGCTGTGGCGTCATGCCATGTCTGGTAATGTTGCTGGTGTGATGACCATTTTGGAGCGAGGGGGTGATGTCAACCATGCTAGTCCGACGGGTATGACCCCGCTTATGTGGGCTGTCCAGGAGGGTAACCAAGAGCTGATTGACTTATTGCTCGACAAGGGTGCTGATGTCAACGCCTTTAACCACCGCGCCGGGTGCAACGCGCTGATCTTAGCTGGTGAATGGTTGCAACCACAAAATGTTGAGGCTTTAATTCAACGAGGCGCTCAAGTCAATTATCAGAGCAGACTAGGATGGACAGCACTGCTAAAAAGTGTCCGTGTTGTCCCACGTAATTTTGAGGAACGTACACGGCAGCTGGCTGTCGTTAAAACCTTGCTGGCTAACGGTGCCGACGTCAAAGTACGCGCCGATAAAGGAGCTACGCCACTTATTTTAGCTGCGAAATCAGGAAATAAAGCCCTTTTAGAGCTGTTGCTCGACTATCGTGCTGAAATCGATGCTCAAGATAAAGGTGGTAACACAGCGCTGATGTGGGCGGCCAAATTAGGTCATTTAGAAGCCGTTAATCTATTGTTGGCACATCATGCCTCGGTCAGCAAAAATCACGTCTGTGGCTGCACGGCTCTATTGTTGGCATCTGAACAAGGGCATGACCAAGTGGTCCAAGCGTTGTTAGACCATCAATCCGATATTCACGCCAAGAACGAGGATGGTATGACGGCTTTGATGTTTGCAGCACAGAAGGGCCATCTCAAAACAGTCTCTTTGCTTTTTGAACGGGGAGCTCGTGTCAATGACATGAACAATCACGGTGCTACTGCGCGCCTACTGGCTATTGAAAATCGCCATGACGAGGTAGAGCAATTCCTGCAAGCGGCCGGTGGACGCTGCTTCTGAAGCGTTCTTTTGGGGTGTGGTCAAATAACCCGCTCGTTGCCACCGTCGACGGGGAGCTGCGCCCCAGTGGTTTTAGCAAACAACGGCCCACACATCTCGGCCGCCAGCTCAGCAACATCGTGACTGGTCACTTCGGTCTGCAAGACGTTGTTCTTTTTATAAGCATCGACTGTCAGACCATAGTGACTGGCCCGCGACTGCAATACCTCGTCAGTCCAGATACCGGTGTCAAACACCGCATTCGGATGCAGAGAATTGATCCGAATCCCGTCCTGGCCCCATTCCAGCGCCGCCACCCGCGCCAATTGATTCAATGCCGCTTTGGAGGCCGAATAGGCCGCCGCACCAGGACCCGGGGCTGGCACATTCTTCGAACCGATAATCACTACCCGACCCTGACGCGGCGCCAGCTTCAGCAACGGGTGTGCGGCACGCAGCAGCAGTAGATTGGCATCCAGATTGATCTGCATCACCCGACGCCAAGCCTCCAACTGTAGCGATTCGATCCGACAGCCCCCCGGAAAGATACCGGCGTTCAATATCAGCATATCAAGACCACCAAAGGTGTTGACGGTTGCCGCCAAGGCTTGTTGAATCGACAAATCGAGGGTCACATCACCAACGATGCCCAGATAATCCGGTCGCTGATACAGCGTCGTCACCACCGGATTGAGATCGATTCCCACCACAGCAGCGCCACGCCGCAACAAAGATGCGACACAGGCCTTGCCAATACCCGATGCCGCGCCGGTCACCACGGCAATCTCGCCCGTGAACGGTGGCGCAGAGCCGCTCTTACGTAACTTGGCCTGCTCCAGATCCCAATACTCGACATTAAATATGTCTTGTGCTGACAGGGCGCGATAGCCCCCCAACAGCTCAGCACGGCTGATAATATCGATGGTGTGGCTGTAAATATCGGCAACGATAGCCGCCTCTTTGGCCGATTTACCGATGCTACACATCCCCAAGTCAGCGTCGAGCACCACGCGCGGTGCCGCGTCCAGCATGCTTTTACGTTCTGACGCGAGCGGCTCGTGGGCAGCAAAATAATTCTGATAGGCCGCTGCGTAAGCCAACACATTCCGCCCCACCATCGGCAAGCGCTTGGTGCGGATAACGTGATCCGGCGTCGCTGGTCCCTGTTGCGATACAACAGCCACCTCTGGACGGCGGGCAAAGGCCAACGACCGAGCATCGGTGTGACGCGCCATGATCACCGGGAATCCGGCCACGGCGGCAATTTGTTGCCGTAATTGGGCGATGGCTAATATATCTGTAACAAAGTCAACTTCCTTAGGCCACGCCACTTCCCACGCCTGCTGCTGTTGTAGATAGGCTTCGGCACGTCCGACCAAGTCGATCATGCGTTGGTAGGACTCTTGTGCGGTAGCACCAAAAGAAAAGATGCCATGGTTCATCAGCACCATACCAATGGTATGAGCGCCCGATTGACGCGACAACTCCTGTGCACACAACCGCGCCAAGTCAAAACCGGGCATGACATAAGGGACAACAACAACGTCATTGCCATAAATCGTGCGAATCCTTGCCTCCCCATCCACCGTATTGGTGATGGCAACGATGGCGTCGGCGTGGGTGTGATCGACATAGGTGTAGGGCAAAATGGCGTGCAGAATCGCCTCAATAGAGGGCACCGGAGCGGTGGACTGGAGGCTGTGCGTCACCAACTCATTGACCATTACCGGATCGGGCAGCCGCTCCAGTTGGGCCAATTTCTTAAGGTGATCCAGCCGCACTGGTGCGAAACCAGCGGCCTCAATTTTTTCAAGATCCCAGCCACTGCCCTTAACGTAAAGAACCTCGATTTCGTCCCCAAAAACATCTCTACTACGGGCCTTGACCGAAGTATTGCCACCACCATGCAACACCAACGACTGATCTCGGCCTAACAGACGTGAACTATAGACCCGCTGCTCAACAGCACCTGACCATAAAGCAGCCTCGTCATCAGACCAGAGATTTTTCATCATGCCTGTCCAAGCTTGAAGTAGACCATCAATTCTTGCAGTTTTTTCGCTTGAACAGATAGATCCTCAGCCGATGCGGACATCTGTTCCGCCGAGGCGGCATTGCGCTGAATGACTTGATCCAGCTGTTGGATCGCTAGATTGACCTGCTCGGCACCCTGACTTTGCTCCTGCGAAGCGGTGGCAATCTCCTGGATCAGCTGCGCCGTCTGTTGGATATCTGGCACCAATTTGCCCAACAACGTCCCCGCTCGACCGGCAACCTCAACACTATCGCCAGAGATACGGTTGATCTCACGGGCTGCCGTTTGACTACGCTCGGCCAGTTTGCGCACCTCAGCAGCCACCACAGCGAAACCCTTGCCGTGTTCGCCAGCCCGTGCTGCTTCGATGGCAGCATTGAGCGCCAACAGATTGGTCTGACGCGAAATTTCCTCGATAATCCCTATTTTTTCAGCAATCTGGGTCATCGCCTGCACTGCCTCACGCACTGCCTCGCCACTGGCAAGGGCCTCCCGTGCCGCTGCGGCGGCAATGGTTTGCGTGGACTGGGCATTATCGGTGGTCTGAGCAATATTACCGCTCATCTGCTCCATGGCTGAAGAGGTCTCTTCGATCGCAGCAGCCTGTTCAGTGGCCCCCTCGGAAACCACCAACGCCATGCCGTTGAGCTGACCACCCTGCTCGACCACCATTTCACTGATATGAACCACCGAAGAGATGGTATCGTGCAGACGCTCGACCATGTTTTTGATCGAGCCGTAGATCCCCAACGCCAACCGATCCGATCGGAACTGCACCGAAAGGTCGCCCCGCGCCACCTGATCGGCAATGGCCATCACTTCAGCAGGCTCCCCTCCAATCTGCGCCAGAATCTGCCGCACCATGACCACACCAGCCAGCGAAGAAACACAGATGGCAGTCAGCGTTAGGACAAGGTAAAACCAGAAGCCCCGCTCGGCCTGCTCTTCCATACGCGCCGCCTCTGTTTTAAGATCCTGAGCGAGACGATCCTCTACCTCCTTCATCAGATCAATTTTGCGGGTAATGGTCTTGAACCATACGGTGGGATCAATACCGAAATTACCCGCCGATAGAGAACGCTGCAATCCCTGCATGGCTTGGACAATAGGCGCCACTTCTGTTGAAGGAGGGGTCTGCTGCAACCAGACACGCACCGCCTGGAGCTGCCCCTTATCGTCAGCCACTATATCTTGTTGCGCTAACAATCGATCTACCACGGCAACACCCTTGTGACGCAGCTCCGCCGCGGCGTCAGGAGCCAAGCCCGGACGCGACAGACCGCCCCAACCCAGCAACGACTGTAACTCCAGCAGCAGATTGTGTTTCAGGGTCATCACCCCTTTACCAATCGCCACTGTCCGCATCGCCTGCGCCTCTTGGACCGCACCATCGCGCATTTTATCTTTGTAGAATTCCAGCTGCGCCGCCGGGGCCAACGACTGAAACAGGCCTAGGTAGACCTCTTGCTCGGTAATGATGGTGCTAAAACGTTGGAACAACCCGGGTGGAAAGACGTTCTGGGCGAAAACATTAGCAAGGGTGGCCCGTTCAATACCAGTCCGCTCTTTGCCAAGCAGAAAATAGACATAGCCATTGGCCATGGGAGAGAGCTCAGCCACCGCCATCTTGCCAATTTCTCCCACGGTAGTCAAAAAGGCGCTGATGCCCTGGGTGTAGTAACCGGTTGCTTCAGCCGGAATGATATCGAGACGGTCTACCCGCTGCCTTATATCTGGCAACCGATCTAACTGCCGACTGGCATCGGCCAAGCCGCTGGCAAGCGTGCCTTCCCCCATCGCGCCAGAAGACTGCTTAATAAACTGACGCACGTCGGCAATTTTGCGATCGACCTCGCCACGCTGCTGCGTTAATTCGGCACGAAACTGGGCCCCCTTACTTCCCAGAAAGCCCGCCGTCATGCCACGCTCTTTTTGCATCTCATGCACCGCCGATCCAACTCGAACCGCCAGATCGGCCAACAATTGCGTCGATTGCATGGCAGTGGCCAGATGATGCTTATCAAGGACACTGCCGATACCAAACAGAACCAAACCACAGAGAGGCAACAACAGTATGATAATAAACTTAGTCCTCAATTTGGCTTGGTTCAGGAAGTTCATAATATTTACTCCGGACCCTATTTGCTAGACATTAAGGCCGCCTGCGCTGCAGCGAGACGAGCGATCGGTACCCGGTAAGGTGAGCAAGAGACATAATCCAGCCCAGCTTGATGGAAGAACACGACTGAACTGGGATCACCGCCATGCTCACCACAAATACCAATTTTGATATTGGGGCGGATCTGGCGTCCCTTTTTCGAACCCATCAATACCAGTTGCCCTACCCCTTCCTGATCAATCGAGACGAACGGGTCTTTATCTAATAAGCGCTTGCTAACATACTCCTTGAGGAAAGATCCCGAATCGTCGCGTGAGATACCCAAGGTGGTCTGGGTCAAATCGTTGGTACCAAAAGAGAAAAATTCCACATCACGCGCCAGCTGATCCGCAATCAGTGCTGCACGCGGCAACTCAATCATGGTGCCAACCAAAAATTGCAGTACTACCCCCTGCTCGGCCATCACCTGTTCGCAAACAGCCACGCAGAGCTCTTTCAATGCCCGCATCTCCTTGGCGTGTGCCACCAACGGGATCATAATTTCTGGCACAATGGTAAAATGCTCTTTCTTGATGAGATGGCAAGCGGCTTCGGTAATGGCACGCACCTGCATCTCGTAGATCTCCGGGTAGGTAATGCCCAAACGACAGCCCCGATGACCCAACATCGGATTGGACTCTCTCAGCTCGTCAACACGGCGCTTGACTTCAGAAATAGGCACATTGAGCGATAGCGCAATCTCCTGCTGCCCTTTGACATCGTGGGGGATAAACTCATGCAAAGGCGGGTCTAATAACCTAATTGTGACAGGATAACCCTTCATAGCGCGAAAGATGCCTTCAAAATCGCGCCGCTGAATCGGCAGAATTTTAGCCAGTGCCAAACGCCGGTCGGCTTCGTTTTGGGCCAAAATCATCTCGCGCATGGCCACAATGCGGTCTTCTTCAAAAAACATATGCTCGGTGCGACACAGGCCAATCCCTTCCGCACCAAATTTGCGCGCTACCGCTGCATCCTCTGGGGTATCGGCATTGGTACGGACCTTCATGGTGCGAATTTCGTCAGTCCACTGCATGAAGGCGGCAAAATCACCGGACAAGGTGGAGTCAATGGTGGCCACTTGACCCTCCATCACCTGACCACTGCTGCCATCAATCGTAATCCAGTCACCCTTACGAATGACCGTCCCCTTGATGGTCATTTGTTGAGCAGCAAAGTCAATTTCGAGGTCTTGGCAGCCACAAACGCAAGGGCGACCCATGCCACGCGCCACCACGGCAGCGTGCGAAGTCATCCCACCACGAGCGGTGAGAATCGCCTTGGCGGCGTGCATGCCGTGAATGTCCTCCGGACAAGTCTCATCACGCACCAGAATAACCGCTTTGCCTTCGTTATCCCAAGCCTCAGCGGCATCGGCATCAAACACCACTTGACCGGAACCCGCTCCCGGAGAAGCCGGCAAACCACTGGTCAAGACGTGGGCCCGCTGCTGCGCTTCCGGGTCCAACGTCGGGTGCAGCAGCTGATCCAGACTACGAGCATCAACGCGCTGCACCGCCTCTTCCTTGGTGATCACCCCTTCCATGACCATATCAACGGCAATTTTCAAGGCCGCCTTAGCCGTACGTTTACCGGAGCGGGTCTGCAAAATCCACAGGTGCCCTTTTTGGATGGTAAATTCGATATCCTGCATATCGCGATAATGCTGCTCCAACTTCTGGTAGATTTTCACCATCTTGTTGTAGAGCTTCGGCATCACCTCTTCCATTGAGGGCAGATGCGAGCCAATGCGCCGCTTGCCTTCCAACGTCACCTGCTGCGGCGTGCGCGTACCCGATACCACATCTTCTCCCTGGGCATTGATGAGGAACTCACCGTAAAAATGACGCTCACCAGTAGCGGGGTTACGGGTAAAGGCAACACCGGTGGCACTGTCGTTGCCCATATTGCCGAATACCATCGCCTGGACGTTGACCGCAGTACCCCAATCGTCTGGAATGTCATTCAAGCGACGATAAGTAACCGCCCGTGGCTTCATCCAAGAGTTAAAGACGGCATCAATGGCTCCCCACAGCTGCTGATGCGGATCGTTAGGAAAGTCATTGCCGGTGACATCCTTGACTTTTGCCTTGAAAGCACCAACCAATTCTTCCCAATCTTCAGCTGCCAGATCGGTGTCCAGCTCCACATCAAGGGAACGCTTTTTCTGTTCAATTAAATTTTCAAAATGATCATTGGAGACACCGAGCACTACATCAGCGTACATCTGCACAAAACGACGGTAGCAGTCATAAGCAAAGCGGGGATCCCCGGACCGCTTGATGATCCCTTCGATGGTCTGGTCATTCAAACCGATGTTGAGAACGGTATCCATCATCCCGGGCATGGAGGCACGGGCACCAGAACGAACCGACAACAACAGCGGCTTCTTGGCATCGCCGAACCGGGCTTCCATCGTCTTTTCAACCTGACCCAACGCCGCTTCGACGCGCCACTGTAGATTTTCAGGGTGCTTGCCATTATTCCTAAAGAAATCGTTACACACCTCGGTGCAGATGGTAAAGCCAGCCGGTACCGGTATGCCAATGCGGGTCATCTCGGCCAGATTAGCCCCCTTGCCACCGAGCAGATCCCTCATGGAGGCATCCCCTTCAGCAATACCACCACCAAAGAAAAAAACTAATTTATTCTGTGATGCCACACGTCCCATGTTCTACTCCCACAAAAACCTGTTTTTCTGAACAACCGCCAAATCTCTCTCAATCTCTATAAAAATACCAAACAACTCACATCCGCAACCAGACGGAACGCTTGACGTACTTGCGCCAGCAAGGCCAACCGGTTATGACGTATCTCTTCTTGCTCAGCCATCACCAACACCTCCACAAAGAACTGGTCGACAACACCGCGCAGCCCAACCAGGGTACCCAGGGCTTGATCGTAGTCACGCCGCGCCACCGCCTGCTGCACCGTAGGGACAACCGCCACCACAGCGCTGTACAGATTCTGCTCAGCAGGTTCGCGCAACAGCGTCTCATCGGCTTGTTGCGCTGCCGTGGCCGGGACGCCGGACTTCTCCAGGATGTTAGCAATGCGCTTGTTGAGCGTAACCAAAGCCTCATAATCCGGCTGCTGCTTGAATCGATCCAACGCTAAG
>JADGCM010000045.1 GCA_015228995.1 Magnetococcales bacterium | reverse complement strand
GGATTCCCTCTTGGGGAATGGATCGCATCTATAATATGGTGGCCAATCGACCTGACTGGTGTGTCTCTCGCCAACGGAGCTGGGGGGTACCCATCGCGGTGCTGGTCTGCCAGGGGTGCGGGACTGCCGTTACCGATGGGCAGGTGACAGAAGCGATTGCGCAACAGGTGGAGCAGCACGGTGCTGACATTTGGTTCCAGCGTCAAGCAGGTGATTTTCTACCGTCTGGGTATCGTTGTCGTCAATGCGGTGGTGATCAATTTGGTCAGGAACGAGATATCCTCGACGTCTGGTTCGATTCTGGAGTCACCCACGCGGCGGTTTTGGAACAGCGTGCTGGGTTATCTTGGCCAGCTGACCTCTACTTAGAGGGATCGGATCAGCATCGTGGTTGGTTCCATTCTAGCCTGCTCACAGCGGTAGCGACACGTGGCACCGCCCCCTATCGTAGTGTCTTAACCCACGGTTTTGTGGTTGATGGCAAAGGACGTAAGATGTCCAAGTCGCTTGGCAATGTGGTAGCACCTGAAAAAATTATCCAACACTACGGCGCCGATATTTTACGGATGTGGGTCACCGCTGAGGATTATGCTGGCGATATACGTATCTCGAATGAAATATTGGATGGATTGGCCGATGCTTATCGCCGTATCCGCAATACGCTGCGTTTTTTATTGGGCAACTTAGATGGGTTCGATGCCGCTGTTCATCTAGTCCCATATCACCAGCTGGTGTCATTGGATCGTTGGGCGTTACACCGGCTACATCAGTTGATGGCACGGGTCCACACCGCCTACAGTGATTACGCCTTCCATCGCGTCTACCAAGAATTACACTATTTTTGTTCGATGGACATGGGAGCATTCTACCTCGATGTTCTCAAAGATAGACTCTATTGCGACGGTAAAGAGACACTGCCGCGCCGGTCGGCACAAACGGTGTTGCATCATATCCTGGAAAATTTGGTCCGCCTGATGGCGCCCATTCTCTCCTTCACGGCTGAGGAGGTGTGGTCCTACATGAGTGGTAACCGTGCCGCATCGGTCCACCTCGCCACCATGCCGCATGCAGCGGACGAATGGTGTGATACCGCTCTCGAGCAAGATTGGGAGCAGTTGCGTCGTGTTCGCAGTGATGCCTATCGTTGCTTGGAACAGGATCGTCAGGAAAAACGCATTGGCTCATTTATGGAGGCTAGTGTCGCTCTCTATGCCGCCGAGCCACTACGCCAGTTACTAATGAAGTTTGACGATCTGGCACGGTTGTTTATCGTGGCCGCGGTGACCGTTCACCCCCTGGAACAAGCGCCGCCAGAGGCAGTTACAGCACCGGATAGAAGCGACCTTAAGCTGGTCACCGCCGTGGCTGGTGGCTATAAGTGTGCCCGTTGTTGGAACTGGAGTGAACCAACCGGCGCTGATGATCACCCCGATCTCTGCCAACGCTGTCGCACGGTGGTGCGGGCATTGGTTGCCGTTGGTTGCTAAGTATGGGGCAACTACCCTATGGTTTGTTAATCGCCAGTGTGGTGGTGGTTGTCGATCAGTTAACCAAGCTCTGGGCCACCGAGGTGCTGAGCCACCGCTCTATTACCATCGTTGCCGGTTTTTTCGATTTGGAGCTGGTGCATAACCTGGGCGCGGCGTTTGGTCTGTTCAGTAGTTGGCCGGAGCTGTGGCGCAATGGCTTGTTGGTTGGCATTGCCGTCGTGGCGACGTTGATCATTGCCCGACTGTTGTCGCAGTTGTCGAACCGTTTAGAAGCGGCTACACTGGCGTTGGTATTGGGGGGCGCAATTGGCAATTTGATTGATCGGCTTCGCTTTGGCTGGGTGGTGGATTTTATTCACTGGCACTGGTACCAGTGGTCGTGGCCAGTGTTCAACATCGCCGATAGCGCCATCACCATCGGTATCGTCTTGTTGTTATGGCGACAGCTGCGGGAAACCTAGCTGTCGCAGGGCCTCGTACAGAACAATTGCGACGCTGTTGGCCAAATTGAGACTACGTGCTGGAGCCGCCATGGGGATACGCCGTAAACGGTCGTTGAACTGCCGCCGCAGCGGTTCTGGCAGGCCGCTGCCCTCGGAGCCGAATAACAGCAGATCTCCCGCTTGATAGTCCGTTTGATGGTAGCCAATGGACCCATGGGTACTGAAGGCAAATAGGCGTTCCAAGCCGCCTGATGCTGGTGGCAGATCGGCCAGAAACGCCGACCAGTTATCATAACGCCGCACCGTCGCCCAGTCGCGGTAGTCCATGCCGGCGCGCCGTACCGCTGCACTGTCCAGGCGAAACCCTAGCGGCCCGATCAGGTGGAGTTGTGCCCGAGTCGCTGCACACAACCGCATGATGTTACCGCTATTATGGGGAATTTCAGGTTGGTAAAGGACGATATGCATCGATTATGGCTTCGCCTAGTTGTTGGATCGCGTCGTCATCGTGGGCCGCTGTGATCGACAGTCGCAGCCGGCTCGACCCAGCTGGTACCGTAGGGGGACGAATGGCCGCCACGCGCACCCCCGCTGCCTCCAATTGCCGGGCCATGGCCACCGCTTGGTTGGCATCTTCTACCATAACGGGTATAATTTGAGTGGTCGATGCCGCAGTGTCCAAACCGGCTGCCCCCAGTATCGTACGTAATCGCTCGGCACGTTGCTGTAATTGCTGACGAGGCGTCTCCAAGGTTGGCAATAAGTCAATGGCGGCATCAATGGCTCCCAAAATAGCCGGTGGCAAAGCGGTGGTATAGATAAAACCAGGGCAGTAATTAACGAGATAGTCACGCAGGGTGTGACTGCACGCTACCCAAGCACCAAAGCTCCCCAACGCCTTACCACAGGTGGCCATGACCATCTCTACTTGGCCCGGATAGTGGCTGGTGAGACCGAAGCCAGCGGGCCCAAATAGGCCGGTCGCGTGGGCCTCATCTAAGTAGAGAAAGGCCTGATAGCGTCGCTTAAGTTCGATCAGAGCCGCTACATCTGCCCGGTCCCCATCCATGCTAAAAACCGTCTCAGAGAGGATAAACCGGGGCGCCGGATCCGTGGCATGCTGCTGTAACAGTGTTTCCAGGTGGTTCATATCGTTATGATGGTAGCGAATTTGACGGACCTGGGCGGCACGCAGGCCGTGGTGCATGCTGGCATGATTGAGACGATCGGTAAATACCAGCGGTGCGGTTGCCAGAATCTGTCGATCTAACAGTGCCGACAAGACGCTGCTATTGGCCTGGAAGCCGGAACTGAAAAGCAGGGCGGCTTCGCTCTGTTTGCCACGAGCCAGTTTGTCTTCGACCTGTTCATGGATGGCCAAATTACCAGATAACAGCCGCGCCGCGCCGCTACCACTGCCCCACCGTCGCCCCCATTCACAAGCTCGTTCCATCAACAACGGATGACGGGACAGATTGAGATAATCATTTGAGGTAAAGTCAAGCCGCTGCTGATCCGCTTTTTCTACCCGTAGGGCACGCCATTGGTCGCTGTGACGGCGCTGTTGCACCGCAGCAGCGTAGCGGTCCAACGGATCAGACATGCTGCAGTGAGCGCAGCCGCAACCAGTGCATCAACCCGACGGGACGGTTCTCACACATCATGATCCAACGTGTCATTTCTGGAAAATTACACATCTCTTTGAAGGCGCTTGGGTTACGGCCACCCTGTTCGACCTCGTCGATCAAATGACTAGCAGAAAAACGGGCTTTCAAGGTTGGGGTGATTTGGGGGTCAAAACAGTCATGGCACTCGACAATGATGTCACAATCGGAGAGTGTAGCAATTATCTGTGGATCCAGTAGCTCCTTTTCGCATCCCTCACAATCGACAAAAAGTAGGGTGCGCTCGCTGGGTTTTATCAGCTGTTTTAGGTGCTCAATGGTGCAAAGACCATCGATATGGACCCGCTGCGTCAAGCCACTACGGACGGCGATTTGTCGACAGACTGTCTGGGCTTTTTGTTCCAGGTCAAAGGCATAAACTTGGGCATTGGGAAGCAAATGGGCCAAACCGAAGGCATAATAACCATCCGCACAACCGACGTTGATCACTGTGGTATAGGCAACTCGGCCTACCTGCTCAATCCATGGATGCAGCTCGGCCTCATACCAACCGAATAATTTGCCAATGCTGTCGTAACTCGGGATACCCTCGACGAAGCTATTGTTGAGCCGCTCAACACCACGGAACGGGCCACTCTGTACGGCGCCACTCACCCAGCGATCACACCAAGCGTGGATACCGGTAGCAACAATCTGACCAGCTTTGGTAAGATCTGCAGAGGCTTGGCGTGTGATAGCATCAAGTCGATGCCACGCATCGGTATGATCCGGCACCAATGACAGGGTGCGCCGAAAATCGGCCGCTGCCTCCAGTAGATTGCCTTTATGTTGGCACAACATCCCCCTGAGATACCAAGCTTCAGCGTGGGTAAAACTGGCGCCTAATACCTCGGTGCATTTCCCCCAGGCGGACTCCATCCGTCCGGCATGGTAGTCGGCCATGGCCGATTGTAATCGTTGATCAATGTCCATTTTTATTCAATTTCCTTCGGGAACAAGAAGTGGGCACCATTCTGCGCCAGCCTATCTCCGATGTCAACTGTCCGCTATGAAACAGTTGACGTTTAGCGGTGGCTTGGTATAGAGTGAGGCCCGTCAGGCTGGGAATTCTTTAGACATGAAACGGAGCTGTCAACCATGACCCTTTGGGCAGATTTTTTGAATAATACTGGTAGACCGATTACCAAATCGACCCATTATTTTCCTATCTACGAGAAACATTTTGCCAGATTTGTCGGCCAACCAATCACCTTCATTGAGATTGGTTGTGGGGCGGGCGGATCGCTGCAGATGTGGAGACGTTATTTTGGGCCGCACGCGACCATCATCGGTATCGACATCAACCCCATGTGTAAATATTTCGAGGAGGAGCAGATTTTCGTTCGCATCGGTTCCCAACAAGATGAATCATTCTTGCAGGCCGTTTTAGATGAGTTTGGTACACCCGACATTGTTCTTGACGATGGTAGCCATGTACAAGGTCACGTAGTAGCGACCTTCAATTACCTATACCAGAGGGTTTCCAACCGGGGCGTCTATATGGTTGAGGATCTGCACACCGCCTACTGGCCAGAGTATGAGGGTGGCCTGCGTCATCGTGGCAGTTTCATTGAGTTGTGCAAGGATTTGGTAGACGACCTAAACGCCTATCATAG
The DNA here is from genome assembly GCA_015228995.1 of Magnetococcales bacterium. Classification (GTDB taxonomy): domain Bacteria; phylum Pseudomonadota; class Magnetococcia; order Magnetococcales; family JADGCH01; genus JADGCH01. The sequence continues at coordinate 6,654 of JADGCM010000045.1, read as the reverse complement.
CCGTAACGCTAATCCCCCAGGCCTTTTCACCAAGAATACGGTTGCTACTTGTTTTTACGACGGTGCGATTGTGTTTGAACGCGGCCCTCACCGCCATAGCCAAGAGCAAACCACCGGCAATGACCTGGAAATCGTCAAATGGTACCGCTGGGGGGTCGAACAGGGGGATGCGTGGTCGCAACGCAACCTCGGTTTCTTGTATGCCACGGGTAAGGGGATGTACGCGGCGGGTAAAGGAGATGTCGCACAGGATCACGCCGAGGCGGTTCGGTTGTTCCGTATGGCGGCTGATCAGGGGGATACCACGGCCCAGTTGCATCTCGGCGCTATGACTGCCAATGGCCAAGGCACCCCGCGCAGTCCGGTCCAGGCACTGATGTGGTGTACCATTGCTGCGTTGCACGGGCACCCCAATGCCACCGATGTTTGTAACACTCTGGCCCGGAATATGACCCAAGAGCAGATCGCCCAAGCTCGGGAATTGGCCGAGAGTTGGCGACCTACTGCACGTGGGACCGCTTAAGGAGGAAGAATCGTTGTGATTGAAGCATCTGTCGGCGAAGACGATGCTGACGAGCAGAATAGGATTGGTATTCTGTACTTCCATGGCCAGGGAGTGGTACAGGACTCCGCTGAAGCGGTGGCTAGATTTCGCCGAGCAGCCGATCAAGGCCATGCGGCGGCTCAGTATAACCTGGGCGGCATGTATTACAGTGGTAATGGGGTACCTCAGGACTCGGTTGCGGCACGGCGCTGGTTCCTTATGGCCGCTCAGCAGGGCCATGCTGAGGCGCAATTTATGCTCGGCAACATGTATCGGCAGGGCGATGGAGGAGCGCAAGACCACCGCGAAGCGGAGTATTGGTTTCGTCTGGCCGCCGAACAAGGGCAGTCCGACACTCAACCGAAAACCAAAGCTGAGGCCATTGAGTGGCTCCATCATGCCGCTGCGCAGGGGGATGCTCGGGCCCAATATATGCTTGATCTGGTCCACTACCATGGTTCGGGCATGACCCAGGATGATGGACAGGTCATTGTCGTCGCACAACCCGCTAACCGGAAACTCTATCACAGCGCAGTGGTGCTAACAGCGGTGCTGATCGCGAGTCTGTTTGGGTATCATTGGTACCGGGAACAACTGCCTGCTGAGCCGCTGCAATTGGAGGCGAGTAACAACAGTGGCCTCCTCTATTTTTACGGCCAGGGGGTAACTCAAGACTACCAAGCGGCGGTGCAGTGGTTCCAAAAGGCGGCGGAACAGGGTTACGCGGTGGCCCAATTCAACTTGGCTGGCCTATATCATGATGGTCGTGGTGTGGCACAGGACAACGCCCAGGCGGCGAGCTGGTATCGCCGTGCCGCTAATCAGGGCTATGCCCACGCCCAAAATAACCTTGGTTTGATCTACTATTATGGTCAGGGAGTTACGCAAGACGACATTGAGGCAGCGCAGTGGTTGCGTCGGGCTGCCGACCAAGGCCATGTGTTGGCCCAAAGTAACCTAGCGATCCTCTATTTGTACGGCCAGGGGGTCCAACAAAGCGATGTGCAAGCGTACAAATGGTGGCAACTGGCCGCCCGGTACGGGGATCAGGAGGCTGGTGGATGGGGGGAACAGCTTGCCAAGAGCATGGCTCCGGACCAATTGCATCAAGCCGAACAATTGGTGCGTCACTGGCGGCCAAAGTGACAACCGTTGAGAACAGAAAAAGGGTAAATATCATGGAAAAATCAGCATTGTCCTACAGTTATAGATTAATTATTGCTGCCGTGCTGGTTGGATTCGGCTGGATGCCAATAGCCATGGCCGAAAAATTCGAGGATATTATCCGTAACGCCAACCAGGGACATGCCGACTCCCAGTTCAGCTTGGGTGAAATGTACTACCACGGCCACTTTGTGCTGGGGCAGTTTTTGCCTAAGGATTATGCGGTAGCGGTCCGATGGTTTCGTCTTGCTGCTGAACAGGGTCACGCGGCCGCTCAGTATAACCTCGGCGTCCGCTACGCCAATGGTGGCCATGGTATGTCTCGCGACGTAGTTCAAGCCTATATGTGGTTTGCCCTAGCGGCGCAGCAAGAAAATCCCGACGCCATTGTCGCCCGTGATCGTATTGCGATGAGTATGACCCCCGCTCAGATCGCCCAAGCGCAACAGCTGGTACAAAATTGGAAACCCAGCACGGGTAGCAGCCAAACCCCTGATCAACCCAAACCCTAACTAAGGTCAGTTACCATGACTCTTGATCGTGACCTCTTATTTCAGCCCGTTCGTTTGGGATCATTGGAACTTGCCAACCGAATTGTCATGGCTCCGATGACGCGTAGCCATTGCCCGGATGGTATCCCTACCGATCAAATCGCTGCCTATTATGGTAGACGCGCTGCTCATGGCGTCGGCTTGATCATCACCGAGGGGGTGCTGATCAACGACCCGGCTGCTGGGGGATATCCTAACTGTCCCTTTTTGTATGGCGCTTCGGCCTTGCGAGGGTGGCGACAGGTGGTCGATGTCGTCCACGCTGCGGGAGGAAAAATTGTGCCCCAAATCTGGCATGTCGGTGAGGTGCATCGTTTGGGGGACGAACCCCATCCAGAACGGCCCGGTATTGGACCGTCGGAAGTGCGTTTAGAGGGAAAGTTGCTGGTGCATGCCATGACCATGGCAGATATATCCCGGGTTATCGCCGCCTACGCCGAGGCGGCTAGGAATGCCAAAGAGAGTGGCTTCGATGGAGTGGAGATCCATGGGGCGCACGGCTACTTGATTGATCAATTTCTGTGGCAGGTGACCAACCATCGCCACGACGCCTACGGCGGTAATTTTACCAACCGGCTTCGCTTTGCGGTGGAGGTGGTGGCGGCAGTGCGTGAAGAGGTAGGGAGGGACTTTCCGCTTATTTTCCGCTTTTCCCAATGGAAACCGCAAGATTACACCGCTCGGTTAGCTGCCAACCCGGCAGAGCTAGCGCAATTGCTGTTGCCATTAAAAGAGGCAGGTGTCGATATCTTTCATGCCAGCAGCCGCCGTTATTGGGAGGCGGAATTTACCGATTCCGATCTGAATATAGCGGGATGGACCAAACAAATTACCGGTTGTCCCACTATTACTGTTGGCAGTGTTGGTCTCGATAGTGTCTCATGGGGCGGTGCCAATGCCACTGGTATTGAGCCATTGTTACAGCGCTTAGGTCGTCATGAGTTCGATCTGGTAGCTGTTGGTCGTGCTCTGTTGGCCGATTACGCCTGGGCAAACAAGATACGGGAAGGTCGCACGACTGAGATGATCCCTTACACCAAAGCCTCTCTCAGCCGCCTCGATTGATTAGGTCAACCGTAATGAAGGCACCACTGCCTGCAGTTGGCTCCGATATCGCCATGGTTACGGACGCTAACCAGCAGCTGGTGATGCAGATGTTGGCTATTGGTTACGAGCAGATGGACGAAAAGGGGTTAGGTGACTGCCTCAATCGTGCGCTATTGTTTAAGAAAACTAGGTACCAGATGATTCGTCCCGCTCAGCTGCGCTCTTTGTTGGCTGATTTACAGCGGCAAAAACAGTTGGTGTTCATCGACACCGGAGTTGTCCAAAATTCGGCCCAGACTGCACGCTATTGGAAGTGTCCGACAACAACCAGACGAGCATGGATCGAAAAAGCCAAAAGGGATGAGTGGTTCGAGTCCATGGCCAAATCGGCCGCCATTATTCTGCCATACGTTGATTACTATAGCAAAAGGCAGGATGTCTCTTATGAGCGGCTGGTACGAGATACCTATCTAAATATTCACGCCGGGGACCACAATAAGATACGCAATCTTGAAAAAGAGGCCATCAAATATTGTGACGGTTATCCCAACCGGTATCCCATTTTTATCACTCTGATGCGGGCTGGTGAGATTGACTGGAACTGGATGCGACAGTGGTCCCATGAGATGCAGCTTACCGCCATTGACCAGATGGTCTATCACCATTTGCTACACCTAGAAGCAATGGAGCCGATGATTGCGCTATTAGAGCAAAATCGCGACAATCCTGTTGAACAAATGGGCCATTATTGGCGCTATTATCTCTATATCGTCCGGCTGTTGCGTGGTGAGACGGCGTTGGCACGCGCTGTATTGGAGCACCCGATGGCCATCGCCATGAAAGAGTATCTCAGTGCTTGGATGGTCTTTCTACAGGGCGACAACAGTCAGGCACTGCAGTTGTTTGAGCAGGAGTTAAAGCGCTGGCGCAAGGAGAGCGGTCAACGCACTTTGGTCTTTGCTGATTTAGGCGCTATATGGTTTACCTTAGCTCAATTAAAGGCCGGTGTAGATACCACTCAGAGTGATCGTTTGATCGGCTTCATTGAAACCACTGCCACTCGTCCGACAACGCTCTGCCCTGGTTTCTACCAAGCCCTACGCCCGCTGCTGATGCGCCTCAGATATGGGGACAAGGGGATGAACACCGATGTACCGACAGTGCAATCCGGTAGTGATAGCTGGTCTGTTTTCTTTCAAATACTGGTGCACTCCTGGATTGATGCCACTAGTGCTGGCAAGCGTATCGGTGAACTGCGTCAGTTACACCAAATAGCGTTTAATCACGGTCATGGTTGGATGGCGATGCAGAGTGCTTTCTTGCTGGCCCGTCTCGACCGTACCGACACCGAAATGGCCCAGCGGGCCGTCCACCTCAACCAGCAAAGCGGCATGACGACGCTGGACACACTATTCGCGCCCAAGGAGTCGTGGGAGTGGTCGCTGGCCACATTACTGGATATTGGCCGCAATCAAAGGGCTGGAGGCGGACAGAAAAGTGGTGGTAGTCGCATGGCATGGTTCATCCAAATCGGTAATGATGGGTCTATTTCCCTACAGCCGAAAGAGCAGTTACCCGGGAAAACAGGTGGTTGGAGTAAAGGTCGGGCTGTTGCCCTGTCGCGTCTGTTTCAGTCGGCGACTGAATTCGATTGTGCCTCAGCGCAGGATATCCACGTTTGCCAAGCTATCAAGAAATACAAGGAAGGCTATTACGGTGGGGTGAGCTACGTCATTGATTGGCAGCAAGCCCTATTGGCATTGGTGGGGCATCCTTACGTTTTCTCCGAAGAGATGCCCACGGTACCCATAGAAATTGTTCGTGGCGAACCAGCATTGGTGGCTCAGGAACAGCGTAACCAGATAACCATCCAGTTTACCGATCCTATCCATCCCGAGACTCAGGTGCGGGTGATCCAGGAGTCACCTACCCGTCTGCGTGTGGTCGCAATTGATAAAATCCATCAACATATTGCCCAGATTATTGGTCCTAAAGGATTGACAGTCCCTGTCACAGCGCGGGATCAGGCCCTTCAGGCTATTGTAGCACTCTCCTCCAGGATGACGATTCACTCAACCATTGCTGGTGGTGAACAGATGGAACAGGCCGAGGTGGTGCCTGCCGATGCTACACCATGGGTTTATCTGATGCCAGCCGGATCGGGATTACGGGTGAGGATGTTGGTGCAACCCTTCTCGACCGGTGGTCCTAGCTTCACTCCTGGTCAGGGTGGTAAGACACTGTTTACCGAGATCAATGGCAAAAAGATGCAGACGACACGTTCTTTGCGTATGGAACGTAGCCGTGCTGAGGAGGTCATCAGCCAGTGTCCGGCCATTGGTATGGACGAAACCCCACCTGGGCAGCCGTTCGAATGGGTGGTGGAGGATGCCGAGGAGTGCCTGGAGCTGCTGCTCACGTTACAAGCGCAGGGAGAGCGTATCCGTCTTTACTGGCCAGAGGGAGAAAAGTTAAAAATCACCAGACCGGTCTCCTTCGAGAACCTCAAGCTGTCGATTCACGGCAATCGCGGCTGGTTTGAGGTGGAAGGGCAGGTGAATGTGGATGCCAATATGGTGTTGGCCATGAACCAACTATTGGAACAGATGGGCACGATGAAGGGCCGTTTTATTCCCCTGGGTAATGGACAATTTTTGACGCTCACCCAAGAGTTGCATAAACGGTTGCTGGATCTACGCGCCTTTACCGAACGACACGGCAACAGCCGTCGCTTGCACCCATTGGCAGCCCAGGCGGTGGATGACTTGGTGACATTGGCCGGTGAACATCAGGTGGATCGTCAGTGGCAACAACATCTGAAAAATATTGAACGAGCGGCAGCATTGGAACCACAGTTGCCCTCGGTATTGCAAGCTGAACTGCGTGATTATCAACTGCAGGGCTTCTTTTGGCTGGCCCGCCTAGCCGCTTGGGGTGTTGGCGCCTGTCTGGCGGATGATATGGGCCTTGGCAAGACCATACAGGCTTTGACCTTAGTGCTGACGCGTGCCCACAGCGGGCCAACCCTGGTGGTGGCGCCGCTATCGGTACTCAATAACTGGGTTGAGGAGGCGTGCCGGTTCGCCCCTACCCTCAATCCACTGGTATTTGGCGGCACGAAACGCCAAGAACAGCTGGAACAACTCCAGCCTTTTGATCTGGTGGTCTGTAGCTACGGCTTGTTGCAACAGGAGGGGGAACGACTGGCAACGGTTACTTGGCAAACGATCATTCTCGATGAGGCCCAAGCCATTAAAAACAGTAACACTAAACGCTCACAGGCGGCGATGGAGCTGAAAGGGGCTTTCAGAATGATCACCACCGGCACGCCGATCGAAAATCGCCTAT
>JADGCM010000044.1 GCA_015228995.1 Magnetococcales bacterium | reverse complement strand
CCGATCGCACAGTCTGGATCATATTGCCCGCGATGTACTAGACCGCACCACCACTACCTACCAGGAGGTGACCCGTTGCGGACGGCAGTCGCTGACCTTTGATCAAGTGCCGATCGAACGGGCGGGACCTTACGCCTGTGAGGATGCCGAAGTGGCTTGGCAGGCGGCAGAGACTTTGTGGCCCCGTTTGCAGGCGATACCGGAGCTGATGGGACTTTACCAACGGGTCGAGCGCCCTTTGTTGGAGGTACTGATCGACATGCAGCGCCACGGCGCCCTGTTGGATCGGGCGGTATTGGCGGCCATGTCCGGTGATTTTGGCCAACGACGGGCGCAATTGGTAGCCGAGATCGAGCAGATGGCGGGTGAAGCGTTTAATGTCAACTCACCGCAGCAACTGGGGACCATCCTGTTTGACAAGCTGGGGTTGCCGGGGGGCAAGCGTTCCAAGACTGGTTATGGCACCGATGTCACGGTATTAACCAAATTGGCGGAGGCGGGGCATCCATTACCAGCTCGGGTGTTGGATTATCGGGCGTTGACTAAGTTGCAATTGACCTACACCGACGCCCTGGCTGAATTGATTCAGCCGCTAACGGGTCGGGTCCATACCAGTTTCAATCAGGCGGCAACGCTTACAGGGCGGCTCTCTTCGTCGGCGCCCAATTTACAAAATATCCCCGTGCGTAGCGTTGAGGGGCGGATGATTCGTACCGCCTTTATCGCCCCACCGGGGTGGCTGTTGTTGTCGGCTGACTACAATCAGATCGAGCTACGCTTGCTGGCCCATTTGGGTGGGGTGGAGCGGTTACAACAGGCTTTTGCGGCGGGGATCGACGTCCATAGCGCCACCGCCGCAGAATTGTTTGGTCTGGCCGCCGCTGATCAAGTATCGGCAGAGCAGCGCCGGATGGCCAAGACCATCAATTTTGGTCTTGTGTACGGCATGAGTGCCTTTGGGTTGGCGCAGCGGCTCGGTGTTGATCGCAACCGCGCCCGTGACTATATGGAACGTTATTTTGCCCGCTATCAAGGGGTGCGGGGCTACTGGACCCAATTGCTGGAACAGGCCCGCCGGGATGGTTATGTCACCACCTTGGCTGGCCGCCGTTGTTGGTTGGCCGATCTCCACCACGCCAATCGCAATATGCGTGAGATGGCGGAACGGACTGCCATTAATGCACCACTGCAGGGGTCGGCTGCTGATGTGATCAAGATTGCCATGATCCAACTCCATCGGGCTTTGCAACAACAGGGGCTGCGCTGCCGCATGGTGATCCAGGTGCATGACGAATTGTTGTTGGAATTGCCCGCAGAAGAGCTAGAGACGGTCACCGCGTTGGTACGGCAGACGATGGAACAAGCCCTGCAGTTGTCGGTGCCGCTGCGCGTCGATATCGGTCACGGTCACCACTGGTCGGAGGCGCACTGAGCCGCCATGTTACGTCGCCGAACGACCGCCCAAGAACTCAATTTTCGCCAGCATCGCCGCATTCAATCGGGACGGCGGCAGTTCCTTCAAGGTGGCGATGCCAGCCCAGAGCAAAATGGCCCAGAGCAAAATGGTCTAGTATTGGCCAACTATGGCTTTAATTCTGAGGTGGAAAACGAGCAAGGAGAACGGTTTCGTTGTGCGGTACGGGAGACCGTTGACAGCAGCCCGGCAGCGGGAGATCAGGTGGTCTGGCGTCCGGGTAAGACGGCTGGGCAGGGGGTCATTGAAGCCATCTCGCCACGTCATTCTGAATTACGCCGGCCCGGAACCCAGGGGCGTTGGCAGACGGTGGCCGCCAATATCGACCGTCTGGTGGTGATTTTTAGTCCAGATCGATTTGTCATGGGGTTGGCGGATCGTTATCTGATCGTTGCCGCTGTGGCGGGTATTGAGGCCATCTTGGTGGTCAACAAGCAGGATGTGTTGCAGGGCAAAGAGTTTCGCAGCTACCGCCAAGAGCTTAAACGCGATCTAAAAATTTATCGTCGTATGGGCTACCTGACGCAGTTGGTCTCCGCCCATAGCGGCAAAGGGCTGCCATGGTTGACAGAGCAGTTGGTTGGGCGAAATACCCTATTGGTGGGTCAGTCTGGGGTAGGTAAATCGTCACTTATTCGTCATTGGATCACCGACGAAGAGATCCGGGTTGGCCAGGTCAATGCCATTGGTCGTGGTCGTCAAACCACCTCGGCGGCGCGGCTGTACCACTTGCCGCAAGGGGGCAACATCATCGACTCCGCCGGCATCCGTGCCCTAGCTTTGCAAGGAATTCCCGCCCATCGGGTCGTTGATTATTTTCGTGACGTGAGCAAATATGCGGGCAAATGTCGCTTCAGCGATTGCCGTCATGATGCCGAACCGAATTGTGCGGTACAGGCTGCTGTCGCTAAAGGCAAAGTCGACCCACGTCGTCTGGTCAGCTTGCATGCCATTGCCGACTCACTAGAGGTTAGTGGTGATGGTACATTGCTATTGCAAGACTGAGCTGTCAGCGATGATAAGGGACGCCGTGCAGGATGGTGAAGGCACGGTAGAGCTGCTCCAAAAGTAACACCCGCACCAGCAGGTGGGGAAAGGTCATGGGGCCGAGAGAGAGCCGCCGTGTTCCCTGGCACAACGAGGTTTCGCAGCCATTGGGGCCACCGATCAGGAAGATCAAGCGCTGGGTGCCGGCCGCACGGTAATGTTCCAGTCGGTGGGCCAGTTGCTCCGATGTGAGCATTTCGCCGCCACTGTCCAGCAGAATCAGCGGCTCTTCCGGGACCAAATAGGGTAACAGCCGCTGTTTTTCCCACAGCAACGCCCGGTGAACCTGCTCGGGGGTATCGGTGCGCTGGGGGGCATGGGGAATTTCAATCAGTTCCACCCCGCCATAATGGTGGAGGCGGTCGCTATAATCGCGCACCAACTGCTGAATCGGCGGCGGCATGCCACGGCCAATAGCCAATAACCGAATCTTCACCGCCGGCTTTGGGCAATGAGCGCCGTGGTAGGATGCCACAACTTCTCTAAATTATAAAATTCGCGGATAGTGGCCCGGAACAGGTGCACCACCACATCTTCCATGTCAATCAACACCCAGTCTGCTGTTGGTAACCCCTCCATACCCAGTAGAGGGACCTTCTGTTGCGAGGCAAATCGGTCTAATTCCTCTGCCAGTGCCGCTACGTGGGTGGTGGATGAGCCGGTCGCAATGATAAAAAAATCGGCGATATTAGACCGACCGCGCAGATCAAGCTGCTGAATATCTTCAGCTTTTTTGTCGTCCAGTAGAGTCTGTATCGCATCAGCAAGCAAATGACTTTCCAATAAATGGCTCCTTAGTTTCCAGCAACAGTGTGGTACAATGGCACCCGACCCAGTCGCATTGTACGCTAGCTGAGCCCATTTCTCAAAAGAAAACGCATCGACGAAGTGTATAACTATGAATCGCCCGACACTTTCATTTGAATTCTTTCCGCCTAAAACCGGTGCTGGTGAAGCGGTGTTTTGGCAGACGCTGACGCAATTGGCCCGTTATCGGCCTGATTTTATCTCGGTGACCTACGGGGCAGGTGGCGGCAATCGCGCCGATACCGCTCGCCTAGTCTGCCAAGCCCAGAACCGCTTCAACCTGACAGCGATGGCTCATCTGACCTGTATCGGTGATACACGCGCCAATCTGGATGCGTTGTTGCGTCACTACCAGGATAACGGCATCCGTCATATCTTGGCCTTGCGTGGGGATCGTACCCCGCAAATGAGCGCCGATATTCTCAATCAAGGTGATTTTACCTCATCGGTGCCGCTGGTCGCCTATATCCATCACTATTATCCCCATTTTCGGGTTGGGGTGGCCTGCTACCCCGAGATCCACCCGGAAGCCCGTGACCGTGGTGCCGATATCGCTTTCTTTGTTAAAAAAGTTCATGCTGGGGCCCAGTTTGCCATTACCCAATTTTTTTACGACAATGCCGCCCTGTTTCGCTTTGTCGAGGAGGCCTATCGGATCGGGGGGCGCATCCCGATTATTCCAGGTATTCTACCAATTACTGATTTTCGCCAGGTGCAGCGGTTTGCCGCTATCGCTGGGGCCGCTCTGCCTTCTTGGTTGGTGGAGTCGCTGGAGCGGGTACGCGATGATCGGCTGGCGATGATGGAAATTGGCGTCGAGGTAGCCGTGCGTCAATGCCGTGAGTTATTGGCCTGGGGTGTGCCAGGCTTGCACTTTTTCGCTCTCAATCGTTCCGAGGCCGTGTCGCGTGTTTTAGACGAGATCGGGACCGGGATGGGGATGGGCAGCGCATGAGGATATTTTTGACCGTTGTCGCCGTTGTGGTGATTTTGATCGTGGTCGCCTATCTTATGGGGCGTCTGCGTACCACTTGGCTGGGCTATTCGCCGTTGGGGTGGGGGCTGCTCCTGCTCTTGGGCGCACTATTAGGAGCGGCCGGTTGGCACTTATGGGAAATGGATGCGGCCCCAAAACGTCACTATGAACCCGCCCGTATGGAAAACGGTCGCATCATTCCGGAACGGTTTTACTGATTGTACTCCTGAACCCAACGCTGGTAACGCTGTTGAAACAGCTGTTCCATCTGGTCAATAATGGCCCCATCGGCTGTCGTCCCGAGCACCTTTTGCATCAATAGCTGTGAGGCTTGGTTGAGCAGGCCCGTATCGGCATCAATCATTGGATAGGTGCGTTTCAGTCTTTTTAGGGCCTGCACTACCGATTCCTGCTCAGGCCGTTTAATGGGTAGTGGTGTGGTGACCACGGTTACCGGCTCGGGTTGAGCTTGCCCTCCCTGTTCCTGTACCAAAAAACGGGCATAACGCAGCAGGCACGACTGCTGTTGTGACGGCAGTTGCTGCCACAGTGACAGCAATTGTTCCCGCTCAGGTGAGCTTGGTTGATGGATCATGTGTTGCAGGGATGTTGACAGATTCAGTGCACTAGACCTTTCTGCCGGCCTTCGTCCCGCCACGGTTTTACCCATTTTTGTACAGTTTTTGCCAACATATTCACCGATATCCTCCAAATTTATAAGTTCCGGAATCGTTGCCCCTGTTGGTACCTGCCGAGGCAATAACACCCATTGTAACCACATTATAAAATCTTGACGCAAACCAATACAACTTACCGTTCTAAACCGGCATCATCGCGCCTGACTCGCCCGGATCATACCATGTTGAGCAGACTCCACGCAATCATTACGCTAATATGTCAGAGGCACCCCGAAAATTCTGAAAAATAGCAATTTGAAAATGCGCATTAGAGTTGATTTCTGCCGTAAATTGGTGTACCCAAGGTGGGATGGTTGCGTTATTCAAGCAAAACGGATCTGGTTTAATCTGGAATTGACCTAAATTATTCGGTGTTGGAACATGACTCTTGGTGATCGATCCATGAACGGCCACATTATTTCAAGTACAGAGGCTCCAGCGGCGATCGGACCCTATAGCCAGGGTATCTCGGTAGCCGGTTGGTTGTTTTTTTCGGGACAGATCGCCCTGGATCCCCGCAGTGGTCGGCTCATCACCGATGATATTGTCGCCCAGACCCAACAGGTTCTGAACAATCTGGAGGCGTTATTACTGGCCGCCCAAGCCGAGCGCCACCACGTCGTCAAAACGACGGTCTATCTGATTGACCTGGGCGAATTTAAGCAGATGAACGCCGTGTATGAGCAGTTTTTCAAGCCACCTTATCCGGCACGATCAACCGTCCAGGTCGCTGCCTTGCCACAAGGAGCACGGGTAGAGATAGAAGCCATCGCTTGGAACCCCCTCAGGTGAGGGGTGCTCGCCTTCAATGGCTGGGAAAGACACGCCGCACCACCACAAAGAAGATCGGCACTAAAAACACCGCCAGCACCGTCGCCGCGATCATTCCCCCCATGACACCGGTGCCGATGGCGTGGCGGCTTTCGGCCCCCGCACCGCTGGAGACGGCCAACGGCATCACTCCCGCCACAAAGGCAATCGAGGTCATCAAAATAGGCCGAAACCGCAGGCGGCAAGCCTCCAAGGTCGCGGTGATCAGATTCATGCCCTGTTCTTGCAAAGTGCGGGCAAACTCGATGATCAAAATGGCATTTTTGGCGGATAGACCAATGATGGCAATGAGCCCCACTTTGAAATAGACATCGTTGGGCAGACCACGCCACTCGACCGCTAGTGCCGAACCGAAAATACCCAGTGGTACCACCAACATCACCGCAAAGGGGACCGACCAACTCTCATACAGGGCCGCTAGGCAGAGAAATACCACCACCAGCGATATCACCAACAAAAAGGGTGCCTGGGCCCCAGACAGCCGCTCTTCGTAGGAAGTGGCCGACCACTCGAAACCAAATCCAGGTGGCAGTTGCTGCGTCATCTCCTCCATGGCGGCTAGGGCTTCGCCGGTACTGCGGCCAGGGGCTGGATTACCAGCGATTTTCATTGATGGCAGGCCGTTATAACGATCTAACTTGGGCGAACCCACCACCCAACGTGGCGTCACCAGTTCTGCTAGGGTGACCATATTGCCGGTTTGATTGCGTACCGACAGTTGCAAAATGGTCTCGACACTTTTACGGCTTTCGGCATCCGCCTGCATCTGCACCCGTAAGATGCGCCCCTGGCGGACAAAGTCGTTGATATAGGCTGTTCCCAAGAGCGCTTGCAGGGTGTCGTTGAGGTCAGCAATCGCGACCCCCAGGGTTTCGGCCTTGATACGGTCAATATCGAGCAACAGCTGCGGTGCCGCCTCTTGACCTTCGGGACGTACCCCCACCAGTCGCGGTTCTTGCGCCGCCAGACCCAACATCAGATTACGGGTTTCCAACAGCCGCTCCCGCCCTTGACCACCCCGATCTTGCAACCGCATATCAAAACCACCTACCGCCGCCAGCTCAGGAATGGGCGGCGGATTGATGGCAAAGACCATCGCCTGTTTGATCTGAGCAAAAAAACCATTGGCGCGGGCGACCAACGATTGGGCCGAACTGCTGGCTTGCGGTCGTTCATGCCAACCCTTGAGACGGACAAACACTAAGGCACCATTTTGACCCCGGCCAAAGAAAGAAAAACCGGCGACACCGATGACATGCTCTACCTCGGGTTGTTGTAGATAATGCTGTTCAACCCGACTCAGCACCTCCAGCGTCCGTTGCTTGGTGGCTCCCGGCGGCAATTGCAGCAAATTGAGGAAATAGCCCTGATCCTCCGCTGGCAGGAAACTGCCGGGCAACTTGGTAAACAGCCAACCGGTTGCGGCCAAAATAACCCCGTAAAGCAGCAGAAAACGCCCGCTTTTGTTCAACATCCAGCCGACTGTCGAGGTGTAACCCTGGGTGGTGCGGCCAAAGGCACGGTTGAACCAACCGGTTGTTTCAGGCTCCCCCTCTCCACCTGTGGGAGAGGGGGTCGGGGGGTGGGGGGGATGCTTGAGCAAACTGGCGCATAGAGCCGGTGTCAGTGTCAATGCCATTAAGGCCGAAAAGCCGATGGTCAAAACCAGGGTGACGGCAAACTGGCGATAAATGGCCCCGGTGGAGCCGCCAAAAAAGGCCATCGGCACAAACACCGACGATAACACCAAGGTGATGGCAATGATGGCGTTGACGATCTGGTCCATGGCCTTGCGGGTCGCCTCCCGCGGGGATAATCCCTCGGTGGTCATCAGTCGCTCGACATTTTCCACCACCACAATCGCATCGTCGACGACAATACCAATGGCCAGCACCATGGCAAACAGGGTTAAGACGTTAATCGAGTAGCCAAACAGATACAGCCCCAGTGCGCCGCCAATCAGAGCGATGGGGACCACGATGGTGGGGATCAGGGTAGCTCGTAAATTACCCATGAACAACCACATCACCAAAAACACCAGCGCTACGGCCTCGACCAACGTCGTTACCACCTCTTTGATAGAGACTTCAACAAATTTGGAGGTGTCGTAAGGGACGATCCAATCGATGCCTTTGGGGAAAAAGCGCGCCAGTTCGGTCATCCTTGTCTTGACGGCCTGGACGGTTTCCAGTGCATTGGCCCCTGGGGACAAACGAATGGCCACGGCTGCCGCAGGTTGCCCATCCAGGCGTGCCGCTACCGAGTAATCCTGGGCTCCCAGCTCCACCCGTGCCACATCCTTTACCCGCAAGGCTGAGCCATCGGTGTTGGTACGAATCAGAATATCGCCAAATTGCTCCGGCGAGGAGAGCCGACTTTTGGTGACGATCACCGCGTTAAGTTGCTGATCGGCTGCTGCGGGTAATTGTCCCAACTCACCGGTGGCCAATTGGGCATTTTGTGCCCGTACCGCCTTGATGATGTCAACCGGAGACAGTTTATAGCCCTGTAATTTATCCGGTTTGAGCCACAGACGCATCGAATACTCGGTACCAAACAGCAGCGCCTCGCCAACCCCAGGGACACGCCGGATCGGTTCCAACACACTCGCGGCGGCGTAACTGCCCAGATCAACGTTGTTTAGGCTCTGATCCGGTGAGAATAAAGTCACGAACATCACATAATTGCGGGCGGTCTTGTTGACGGTAACCCCGAGACGGCGCACATCCTCCGGTAACCGCGCTTCGACTCGTTTGAACCGGTTTTGTGATTCGACTGAGGCATAATTGAGGTCAGTCCCCGGTTTGAAGGTCAGGGTGACCGTGCCGGTACCGATCTGCGACGCCGACTCCATATAAAGCAGATTCTCAATACCGTTCATCTCTTGTTCGATCAGGGCCACCGCACTCTCTTCGACCACCTGTGCCGAAGCACCCGGATAGTTGACGATGATATCCAGAGCTGGTGGCGCTACCGACGGGTATTGTGAGATTGGCAGCTGACGCAACGCCAAGGCCCCACCCAGTATGATAATAATGGCGATTACCCAAGCGAATACCGGTCGATCAATAAAAAATTTAGCCAGCATCGTTCAACTCCCGCTGGTCGTAGCGGCTTGCCACGGCACCGCTTTCACCGGCACACCGGGGCGAATCTTCTGCAAGCCATTGACGACGACCTGTTCCCCCCCTGTAAGCCCTTCCTTGATGAGAAAGTCCCCTGCGGCCATGCCGCCAGTGACCACCGGTTGTGACACCGCTTGTCCCGCTGCGGTAACCAAGGTGACGAACTGCCCTTGAGGGCCGCCCTGTACCGCCCGCTGGGGCAAACGTACGGCGTTATCTGCTACCGCCACGGCAAAGCGAATCCGCACAAACATGCCGGGCAACAGGTCCCGTTCTGGATTGGCAAATTGAGCCCGTAGACCAACGGCACCGGTGGTGGGATCGACTGCCTGGTCGGAAAACAGCAGCTGGCCCGCAACAGGGTAGAGACGGCGATCTTCGAGCAGCAACTCCACCTGAGAGGATTCACTTGCCTTGAGTTGACCTGAGCGGATGGCCGCTGTCAAACGCAACAACTCGACGCTGGGCAGCGAGAAGTTGACATAAATGGGATCAATCTGCTCAATCGTGGCCAAGTGGGTGGCATCGCCACGACCGACCAATGCCCCCTCGGTGACCCGAGCACGGCCAATGCGACCGGCGATGGGGGCGGGAACACGGGTATTTTCGACATCCAGCTTGGCGCGTGCCAGGGCAGCTTGGGCCTGTTTCAAGCGTGTCTGTGCCGCGTCCAGATCTTGTTGACTAACGGCCTGGATCTTGACGAGTGGCCGGTAGCGTTCGACCACCAACCGTGCCGCCTCAACATCAGCCCGGGACGCCTCTAGTGTCGTTTGATAGGTACGGGCATCGATCTGGAACAGAGTCGCCCCCTCTGAGACATCCGACCCCTCGCTAAACAGCCGTTTTTCAACAATACCCTCCACCCGTGCCCGTACTTCGGCGCTACGCCACGCCTGCAACCGCCCGGGTACATCCTGGGTGAGCGTCACCCGAGCTGTGGTGACCGTGACTACTTCCACCTCTGTCGGTGGCATGGCCGCTGCAGTGGCTGGCGTGTTAGCAGCTGTTTTGTCACCGCTGGGACCACAGGCAGCAAGAATAACCGTCATGGTGGCAACGAGAATGAGTGGGGTGGCGTTCATAAGACTCCTGGGGCTACTATTGCTGGATTCCGAGCGTGGATTGTGGCATTCTATGGACTGTTTTTCAACCTTCGGTAATATCTTAAAATGCGGGGGCCCTATGAACAGAATGGGATTGATCGGTCTGCTGAGTTATTTGGTTGGCGTCGGTGCGGTGGCTGCCGACCAGACTGTCGTGGCCGCTAAAGTCGAACAACTGCCAGTTGTCGATGGCAAGGCGGATGACCCGGCTTGGTCGCGGGCGCGGGCGATCAAGACCAAGGACCTCATCACCGGTGAGGAGGTGACATTGAAGGCTGTCTATGGCGGTGAGCAGCTCTTTGTTTTGGTACAGTTTCCCGACAAAACTGAAAATCGCGACCATAAAACCCAGTTGTGGGATGAAGCTACCAAGCAATACGTCACTGGTCCCAAACGAGAAGACACCTTCGTCTTAAAATGGAGTATGGAGGGCGACCCAGTCGATCTGAGCCTCAGTTCCGATACCCCCAATAAAGCAGATGTCTGGTTCTGGAAGGCCTACCGTACCGATCATGCCGGATATGCCGATGATAAAATGGATGTCTATAGCATCTCCAGCCTGCCCCAATCGAAAAAACGCTTATCGAAGAAGGGGAATTTGTTTTATCTGGTGCGTCTGGGTGATGCCGGACAGCCCGCTTATGATGGCGCTATTTTTGACGAGTTTGTTCAACCCGAGATGCCCGGCTTTGTCTTCCACCCGCCCACTGGTAGCCGCGCCGATGTACATGCCAAAGGGGTATGGCAAGCAGGCGTATGGACCGTTGAATTTGGCCGTAAGCTCCAGACCGGTTATACCGACGACGTGCAGTTTAACAGCCAGCGACGTTATCAGTTCGGTCTGTCTATCAACGAAATTGCTGGCCGTGACCCCGATCCAACAGCGGAAAATCCCCTGTTTGGCGCCGGCGAAGTCGGTGAGAATTTGACGCTCACCTTCGAATGACCGTCCGTATGGGGCCTATCCCCTATCATATCGCCAAGAATGTCGGTTTTGCCTTGTTGCTGGCCATTTTGTTTGGGGTGGTGGCGGTGGCGTACCACAACACCAATCAGGCCAACCGTAATATCCATCTGTTGATTGACTACCATGCGCCACAATTGGCGACATTGGAACACATTAAACGGTTGGTATTAGATAGTCATACGATCTTTACCACCATCGCCCAAACAGAACCGCCGACCTTCAACGATGTATTGTCATCCATAAGCCTATTGCTTAACGCCAGTCAAAAACTGGAGCAGGCCTTGGCTGACCAAGGGCTGGCCGTGACTCAACCGCCACCGAGCAAAACCATTGCCCGCGCCCGCGCCGCCCTAATACGCCACAACAAAGAGGAAATGGCTACCGGTGACATGACCAACGATACCAGTGCCATTTTGTTGGTATTGGTTGAGAAGTTGGTGGCCACCAGTAGAGGCGACTTGGTCGAACTGATGCTGGAATCGAAGCTGACATCGTCATCGCCATTGTTACACGAACAAAAGAGAAACTGTCAGACGCTACTGGTGGCGGTCGAAACGGAACTGTATCGGTATATCCATCGCCCCCATGTCAGCATTCAGGATGGTATCAATTTGCTGCAACAGGCGGTACTCCTGTTGGATGATTTTAATGTCAAATCCCATCTAATCGACCCAGAAATCACCCTACTGATTCATAAACTAGGCCATGCGCTACGTCAGTTCAAGATTGGCTTGCTCTCTTACCAACAAGAGGTGAGCCGTTCTGGCTACCGTTCTGATTCGGTCGATAGTGTCAAAGAATTACTGCATCAGATTTGGAAAACGGTGGAGTTGGCCCTGCATCTGACGCAGCAACATCTCATTGGCTATGTCCATGCCATTGAGGCGCGTATTCTGGCGGATGGAGAACGTGGCCAGAAAATTTTTGTTGCTCTCTCCGTGAGCGGCTTGGCGTTGTTTGTCGCCATTT
>JADGCM010000043.1 GCA_015228995.1 Magnetococcales bacterium | reverse complement strand
CATTGCGCAGGTGGTTTTCCAGGATTAACCGTTGGGTGGCGCTCATGCCCATCGCCAACGTGTAAAACTGGTAAGATCCGGGAGAGGTTTTTTTGGCGCGATTGACGGCAATGGTGGCATTTTTAATCAGGGTATCAACATCGTCACCGTCATCCGGGTAGAGCGTCATACCGGTGCTGGCGGTGATAAAAATTTCATGTTCCTGGAGATGAAAAGGTTCAGACAAGGCCCGGGTTAATTTAATAACGACCTGCACGCAGTCACGCAGTTCGTCCATTTCTCGAAAAATAAAGGCGAATTCATCGCCTCCGATACGGCTGATGGTATCGCCTTTGCGCAGGGCATGCTCTAAGCGCTGCGCGACGTGCTGCAACAGCTGGTCGCCGTGGGTATGACCCAGGCTATCGTTGACATTTCTAAATAGATCGATATCCATGACCGCCACCGCTACTTTTCGTGATTGCGTTGCCCAGCACGAACCGCCTGCTCCAATCGATCTTTGAACAGGGTGCGGTTGGGTAGACGAGTAAGTTGGTCGTGGTAGGTCTGGAACCGCAGCGCCTCTTGGTTACGCTTAACGTCCGTCATATCTTGCGACACGAACACCAGATGGGTTGGCTGATTTTGCCGATCGCGCACCACAGTGACCGTGGTCATCTCAGGATAGATTTCACCATTTTGACGCCAAGCCCAATTTTCTCCACGCCACTGTTCCTGCTGTTGCAGATGTTGGGTCAGCAACTGGCATAACTTGGCACCCGCCCCAGGCAATGGCTCCTGCGGATCGCAGTACAGGAACTGGATATTGCGACCGATTACATCATCGGCATGGTAACCGGTAATGGTGGTGAAGGCTGGATTCACCGAATGAATCACAAAATCGATGGTGGTGACCACCACCGACTCTACGGCGTGATCAAATACTTTAGTGGTAATTTGGAGGTGGTCCTCAGCTTCGGATATGGCTTCGTTGAAAATACGAGCCGCCATTTCCAACCGTTTTTCCGCCTCACGGCGCTCGGTAATATTATGGATCGTGCCAATCATCCGCACTGGATAGCCGCGATCATCACAGCGGACCACTTCGCCCTGCTCATGGACGACCCGCTCACTGCCATCGTCGCAAATGATGCGGTGTTCGACGCTGTAAGGGAGTTCAGGATGACTGAGGGTGCGGTCTAACGCATCGGCCAAACGGGCCCGATCATCCGGGTGCACCATCTGGATAAAACGGCTATAGGTCATGGGCCAGCACTGTGGTTGCCAACCAAAAATGCGGTAGGTCTCATCGGACCAGGTCAAACTATTTTTAAGAATATCCCATTCCCAGCTACCGAGATGGGCGATTTGCTGTGCCTTGGCGAGACTTTGCTGGCTGCGCTTTAGCGCCGCTTCAGACTGCCGGCGTTGCAAAATATTGCGCAAAATGACCTGCCAGATACGCTGGTCGGGCAGGTTAATGGTGGTCGCGGACAGTTCAACCGGAATGGCTTGATCATCACCACAACGACGGATGTGGAGATCGGTATGGCAAGCCTGATTCTGAATGGTTGCGATCACTTGTTCCTGATCGGCCGTCGCAAACAGATCCCCAAACGGGTGCCCAATCACCCGCTCCTTCTGTTGTTGTACCAAGTAGAGCGCAGCGGCATTACAGTCGACAATGGTATGGCTGGTCGCATCAACCAGATAAATGGCATCAAATGAGTGCTCAAACAAGGCACGATAGCGCATTTCATTCTGGTGGCGCTGGCGGCGATTGTGGTAGGCCGCAGCGTGGTAATAGAGGCGGGCCACCAACTCAATGCGGTCCGGTATTTTGGTTAGGTAGTCGTTGGCCCCTTGAGCGAAGACATGGGCCTTAAATTGGGACTCGTCTTGACCAGAGAGCATGACAACCGGAATCATCCGCGTTGCCCCGTGCTGACGCAGCTGCCGCAGCACCTCGATACCGCTGAGCGAAGGCATGACTTGATCCAACAAAACCACATCGGGATGCAAGCGCACCGCTTCGGTCAGCGCTACCGTTGGGTCGGTACAACAAAACAGCGACAGTCCCGGCTCATGGCGCAGGTAAAGCGCGATCAGCTGCTGGAAATCGGGATCATCGTCCACCAACAGGACGGAATAGACCTCTTGCACCGCCTCATCGACTGTCAAAGAAGACATCGTCTTCAACGACTAACCACTTATTTGGCCGGATGAGGCGAGTTCAAGTAAATATTGGCCATACCCAGAAGCCTGGATTTTCTGACCCAGATCGCGCAATTGCTGGGTGGTGATCCAACCTTGCCGCCAGGCGACTTCTTCGATGCAACCGATACGCAACCCTTGCCGCCGTTCAACAGCGGCAACAAACAGAGCGGCATCCAGCATGGATTGCTCGGTACCTGCATCCATCCAAGCGTAGCCGCGACCCAACAGCTGCACATGCAAGCGATTACGTTCTAAATAGACCTGATTGACCGCCGTGATTTCCAACTCGCCACGCGCCGACGGGCGGATCTGCCCGGCAATTGCCACCACATCGTTATCATAGAAATAGAGGCCGGTGACGGCTAGGTTTGATTGGGGATGCTGTGGCTTTTCTTCAATGCTCACCGCACGTCCCTGGCTGTCCATAGCCACGACCCCATAACGCTTCGGATCGCGCACTGGGTAGGCAAAAACGGTTGCTCCTTCGGCACGGCCAATATGGGCCCGCAATTTTTGTGGCAAGCCATGACCATAAAAGAAATTATCACCCAATAACAACGCCACCGGGTCACTACCAATGAACTCAGCGCCGATCAAAAAAGCCTCGGCTAAACCACGCGGCTGCGCCTGCTCTGCATATTCCAGCCGCATGCCCATCGCTTCACCACTGCCCAACAAGGCACGAAACCGTGGCAAATCAGCAGGGGTCGAAATGATCAGGATGTGGCGCACCCCGGCCAACATCAACACCGACAAACCGTAGTAGATCATCGGCTTGTCATAAATTGGCAGCAATTGCTTACAAACTGGCAAGGTAGCCGGGTAGAGACGTGAACCGCTTCCTCCGGCCAGAATGATCCCTTTGTGCATGATGGATCGGTGCTCCCTGGATTGGCATTATCATTACTATCACTCCGGTAATGGTGCCACATCGGTAGGTTGTGTGCAAAGAAAAAAAAGTCCTTGCAGGCCGCAACCATCGCCGCTATAATTCGCCGCCTTAGCAGCCGTTACCTGTCCCCATCGTCTAGCGGCCTAGGACGCTGGCCTCTCACGCCGGTAACAGGGGTTCGATTCCCCTTGGGGACGCCATACTATTTCTTCCCTCGTTCTCCATAATTTGAGCAGAGATTTACAATAGTCCCAACAACGCCTCGCAAGCCACCTCGGCACCATCTAGGCGTGGGCGTGGCAGTGCTGTCGCGTCTTGTTGTAGCAGCTGTTGCAACGGCGCCAACCAATAGCCAGTCGCGAATTGCTCAACCGACAACTCGTGAACCCGTCCATAACGCGATAACCAGTGACAGATCGGTTCTTCATCGGGAAACCAGCCCCGGCGCACGTAGAGCAATGGTTTCTGGTGCATGACGCAATCGACACTGAGACCATAACCGGGCTTACTCACCACACCATCCACCGAGGCGATGATATCGGGAAAGGACCACTGCTGACGGATACGTCGCAGGGGCGCGACATGGTCAACAACTGGCAATGCTGCGGCCTCGTAATCTACCAACCATAAGGCGCGTCGTTCAGCAACCAGCGTTGCGAGCGGTAATGTACTGGCGGCAATGCCCCCTAGGGTCACCAGCAATACTGGTCGCGGATCGTCTGGTTGCCAACCCATATCACGTCGTAATAATTGCGGCTGGCCGCTCCCCAAGGTGGTGATCGGGGGAATCCGTTGAGTACGCTCAAAAGGCATGCCCGGCAGGGCTGGCTCCGGCAGTAACGCCAAATCCACCCGACGGTAAGCGTCCCGCATGGTCGCGAGCCAAGTCATAAACGTCTTCTGCTCTTCTGAGTCCTGTTGTAAACTGGGCAGGCAGCTCCGTTCCAGTATCACATCCCAACTGATGGAGGCGAGAGCAACGGTCGGAATGGCCAAAGCCTGCGCCGCAGCCAGGGTCAAATAGGGAATATTGGCCAGCACCAGATCGGGCCGCCAACGGCGCATGAGCTGCTGTTCCGCTGCCAGACGGGCTTCCCAATGGTCATGCAGGGCATGCAAAGCCGCCAACGTCGCCGATAGATCCATCGTTAACGCATCTTTTTGCTGCACGCCAACATCACGTGACCCTGGATCAAGGGTAAAGGGACTATCGAGACGAATCCGCAGCAGCTCGGCCGGCACCGCAGTGGTCAGATGCAGTACCAAATCGGGCCGGCGACGCGCCAGTTGCCGCAACACCGGGGCCGTCTGACCGGCATGACCAAAACCGTGGCCAGAAATGGCACACCATACCCTCATCATGGCGGCCACTGATCCAGCAGCAGATCACCCGACACCACCCGACACCGGCCCCGGTCTGGATGATCCACCAACAAAAAGCCATCGGCGTCGAGATCAATGGCTCTGGCATCGACCCTTTCATTCCCCAACATCACCCGCACCGATCGACCCATAAAGGGGGCCCTGGCCAACCACTGTTGGCGCACCGGGGCAAAGCCCTCCCGTAAAAACCGCCGATACCAGTCGGTGAAACGGTGGAGAAAAGCAGCTAATAATTGTGATCGCGATAGAGGTAGTTGCTGCCCATCCCCCTGTCCATCCATCAGGGAGGTGGCTGTCTGCCGCAGCTCGGGCGGAAAATCATCTGTCGTTGTATGGACATTGATGCCGACACCGATCACCACCACCACCACTTGGTGACCCTGCAACACCATCTCCGACAAAATACCGGCCGCCTTGCGACCTGCGACCAGTAGATCGTTGGGCCATTTCAGCGTTACCCCTGCAACACCAGCCGTCTCGACACTCTCCGCCAGGGCCACACCGGTCAAGAGGGTCAATTGCACTGCCCGCATCGGCTCGATCTGTGGCCGTAATATACAGGAAAAAGCCAAATTTTTACTGGGATGATGATACCAGGATCGTTCCAAACGCCCACGTCCCCCGTGCTGCTCCCCCGCTACCACGACACTGCCCTCAGCAGCGCCATTGCGTGCCATGGCCATGGCCGTCCGGCTGGTCGAATCTAATTGGGCTACATAATGATAATTGTGAGGCTGAAACAGCGAGCCGGTCAACAGGGGGGCCATCACCGCTGCTGTCAGGGGGGCATCGTCAACGGAGGAATTATTGCTTGGCATCAATACGCTGCCACAGGGCCAATACACGAGCGGCGTCACGGGCGTGCAGCTGCTCAATTAATCGGCCATCCAATAGACAGATCGCCTCGCCGCCCGCAGCGGCACTGTCCCAAGCCTCTAAGAGGCGTCGTGCACGGGCGATCACCTCAGCCGACGGGGTAAACACCGTATTGGCGGCCGCTATTTGCGATGGATGGATCAGCGTTTTACCATCAAATCCCCAACGCAGTGCTTCTTCGCACTGGCGACGCAGGCCGTCGGTATCGTTCAGATCGAGAAAGACCCCGTCGATAATCTGGATATCGGCCGCACGAGCCACCAGTACCAGCTGCTGCAATACCCACAGCAACGGCGTACGGTCGTGGTGGATATCGACATGCAGCCGCTCACTGAGATCGGAGGTACCCGGAATGAGTGCCGTCACCTGTGGGTGAGTCGCAATTGCCGCTGCCTGGAGCACCCCCAACGGCGACTCAATCATTGCCCACAAGGGCAACGGCCCGGTGTACTGTGTCACGGCATCTAGCTCTATCGTACTTTCCACTTTCGGAACAACGATAACATCGGGTCGGCCCGGTAAGACGGTGGCTAGGTCTTCTCGCCAGCCGCCGCTCTGCAAACCGTTGATGCGTACCGCCCGCACCGTCCTGCAGTCCTTACTGGCCTGCAAGGCCGCCAAGACCTGTTGACGCGCCATCGCCTTGGCCGCTGGCGCGACCGCATCCTCCAGGTCAAAAATTACCGCATCGGTAGCCGTGGTAGGGGCCTTGGCCAGGGCACGGCTGTTATGGCCTGGGGCATAGAGTACGGAACGCAGTAGTTGTACCGCCTGGTCGTGGCTCACCCGAGTGATTCCTGCTGGACCAGCTCCTCGACGACAGCCGGCAACTGCTGGCGCACCATCTCTTGCGTCACTTGCCAGGCAATTTCAATCATGCGCGCAGCAAAGGCATCGTGGACCCGGCGCGCCAACTCTTCCTCCTGTTGCAAGCGCTGTAGCTCAACAGCAATCTGGGCTTTGACGATGCCCGGTAGTTGCTCCCGCACCATCTCCACCACCATCTCTTGGACCAGCTGCCGCAAGGAGGCGACTTCATTCTCAAGCACCATGGCATTACTCCTTGTAGAATATCTCAACAAAAAAGAGATGATCGGCAACCGTAAATTGCTGGTTGAGACAGATGCTATTCGGATCACCAAAAATCTGGTGGTTGGCGCCAGCAATCAATACCGGCGTTGACATCTGGATCGATCCCAGCGTCGCTTCCAATCGCGACTGCACCCCGCCCGCCATCATGTTGCACAGTTCAGAAAAGGCATCTTGCATCTCGGCATCCATGATCGCACGCGGGGATTCCTCTGCCAACAGCGCCGACGAGAGCACGGTCACGGCGGCTAAGCCGCCAGACAAACAAAAACTACCGTCCATAGCACCACTATAAGAGATGACCGCCGTATAGTCAGAGGTGAGCTGACTACGCTGTAAGGCACTGTCGCCGGCTGTAATCACCAATGCCAGCGCTGTAGAGGCGATCTCCTCCACCGCTTGACGCAACGCCACCACCAATTGATCGGAATTGATCATGCTACGGCTCTCCTGTGTCGAGCTGGTTTAACATCTGCACCACCGTTGCTACCGCTTGGTCCGGGGCTATCAGCACCGCCTCGCCACCGCGTCGCTGCCGCAACTCAACGCGGCCCTCCTTCAGACTGCGACCACCAACAACAAGCTGCACCGGGACACCGATCAGCTCGGCATCTTTGAATTTCACCCCTGCCCGCTCGTCACGATCATCCCATAGGACGTCAATCGACCGTCGTTGTAGCTCTTGATACAGCTGCTCAGCAACGACAGTGGCCTCGGCTTCCTTGGCATTCAGCTGGACGATGACCACCGCAAAAGGGGCCAGCGCCAATGGCCAGACGATGCCGTTGGCGTCATGATGCTGCTCGATAGCGGCGGCGACGATCCGCGACACCCCAATGCCATAACAACCCATGATGGGATGGTGCGCTTGACCATCGGTATCCAATACGGTGGCGTTCAGTGCCTGGGAATATTTAACGCCCAACTTAAACACATGGCCCACCTCAATGCCGCGATCCAGTTGCAGCAGACCGGTGGCACAGCGCGGGCAACCATCTCCCGCCACCACCGCCCGTAAATCGGCAAACTGAGACACGGTCAGGTCACGATCCCAGTTGACACCGGTGAGGTGATAGCCCCTGCGGTTGGCACCACAAACCATATCGTGGCCACCACGCAGGGCGAGGTCGGCAATAACTGGTAATTCGGTATGCAACGGCCCCAACGAACCAACCGGCAACCCGGTCAGCTGTTCCACCTGCTCAGCGGCTGGCAAGGTCACGCCACTGCCCAGCACCGCCCGCATTTTGACTTCATTCAATTCATGATCGCCGCGCAGCAGCAATAGACTGCAATGATCTGCCTCGTCCATCACCACCAACGACTTGATCAGACGCTGCGGCGGTAGCGATAAAAATTGACTGACGGCTTCGATACTGGCCTGCCCAGGGGTCTCGACTTCAACCAAAGGCTGCATCGGCTCGGTGTGGGGGATGGCTATGGGTAACGCAGCCGTGGCCTTCTCGACATTGGCGGCATAACCACAACTGTCGCAAGAGGCAATGGCATCCTCCCCCGAGCTGGCCAAGACGTGAAACTCATGCGACGACGCCCCGCCAATGGCACCGGTATCGGCCTCGACGGCGCGAAAACGCAGACCACAACGCTGAAAAATGCGCTGATAGGCTTGAAACATGAGCTGATAACTGCGATCCAGACCCGCCTCGTCCATATCGAACGAATAGGCATCTTTCATGATGAATTCACGCCCACGCATGACACCAAAACGCGGCCGGATCTCATCCCGAAACTTGGTCTGGATCTGATAAAAATTGGCTGGCAATTGCCGCCAAGAACGCACTTCGCGCCGCACCAAGTCGGTAATGACCTCTTCATGGGTGGGACCGAAACAGAAATCCCGTTGATGACGATCGATGATGCGCAGCAGCTCCTTACCATAATAACCCCAGCGCCCCGACTCCTGCCACAACTCAGCCGGTTGCACCGCCGGCATCAGCAGCTCCTGGGCCCCTGCCCGATCCATCTCGCTGCGGACAATCTGCTCGACGCGACGCAACACCCGCAGCCCCAACGGCAGCCAAGTGTAGATCCCGGCCCCCAATTGACGGACCAAGCCCGCTCTCAGCATCAGCTGGTGCGAGATGACCTTGGCCTCAACAGGCGTTTCCCGAAGGGTTGGAATTAGGGTGGTGCTATAGCGCACGGTTGCTTCCCTCTATAAAAGCATAAGCCGAATGATTGTGGATCGACTCGAAATTCTCTGCCTCAACCACATACCAATCGATGCGTGGATCCGCTGCCAACTCAGCCGCCACGGCACGGACGGTATCCTCAACGAACATGGGATGATCGTAAGCATGCTCTGTTACATATTTTTCGTCCGGACGTTTCAGGATGGCGTATAGCTCACAGGAGGCATTACGTTCTACCAATTCAACCAGTTCCTCAATCCAAACGAAATCACGGGTGGTGACGCGCACGGTCACGTGTGATCGTTGGTTGTGGGCACCATAATTGGAGATTTGTTTTGAACAGGGACACAGCGATGTCACCGGTACCACCACTTCAAGCACCAACCGAAATTGGTCGTTTTTGATGCTGCCATGAAACCGCACTAAATAGTCCATCAGTGCCGCCGCACGGCTGACCGGGGCCTCCTTACGGATAAAATAAGGAAATTCGAGCTCGATATGAGCCTCCCGAGCACTCAACCGCTCCCGGATGGCATGTAAAAGATCGGGTAGGCTGTCAATGGAGATGGCCCGGTCATGCTCAGCCAACACCTCAAGGAAACGCGACATGTGCGTCCCCTTGAATTGGTGCGGCAGATCGACAAACATATCGATGGAGGCAATGGTATGCTGCTCACCGACTTGGCGATCCTTGACCACAATCGGGTAGCGAATGTCCTTGACCCCCACCTTATCGATATCCAACTGACGCGGGTCGTGTTGCGACTGCACGTCAGTGAGGACAGATGCGGCAGCTTGCTGCATATCAACCAATGCCCAAAGCGGTCAGAATCGGTAACCGCCGCTCGAAGTTGCTTGCCTCCTGCTCCAGATAAGCGATATTCTCCTCGACACTCGACAGCGTTTTACCGTCTTTGATGACCAATTTTTTGTAGGGAAGCAGCAGCGTTTGCCATACCCAGTTGGCTTTTTCGTGGCTGGTGACTTTGCCGGCGCGGTGGGCCAATAAAAACACCTGTTGGAAATAGGGTACCACAATACCACAACCAGCCACCGGCGACGCCAACACCGTCATCTCGTTATGGCCAGTATGGATGCGATCTAAGATGGCACTATTTAAGGCACGGGCAGAGGGTTGAGCCCGCTGGGTACTGGCCTCGCTTTGCGCCGGGAACAGATGGTTTGACGCAATCAGGGTAACCAGAACCTGTAACAGTAATTCCGGATCAGCCACTGCCGCTGGCAGTTCACTACGGACCTCTGCCAACGAACGCGGACGATAAGACTCCTTAGCAAAGGCATCCACCACCGGCTTGAATGCCTGCCCATTCAAGCTCCGCTCTCCCAGAAAGCCGCTGATCTTGAAGGTAATATCTTCTACAGGGGTCAATAAGACAAAGCGCATGGCCTCCAATTGGTGCCACTGTTCTGCTTGGATCAGACGCCGCTGGCCACGGACGAATAGATCCCGACGAAAGCCCTGATTGACATAAAAATCTCGCACCGCCTCGCGCATCACCGGGTGGTTGATCTCCTTCAATGCCGCCTGAGCCTCCGCCGTTAAATTAGCGAGATCGATATGATCCGCCAAGTGAGCGGAAGCGGCAAACTCCACCTTAGCCGTTCTGAACCATTCTGCAATGTCATAGAAAAACATCGGTTGCCAATCGCGATTAAAATATTCATGAGCTAAATAATGGCGATCATAATTTGCAATTTTCTTGACGTGATTAGCTGCTGCTGGATAGTCCTGAAAATATTTGGCATTCTCCGTCACCAGACGTTCAGAAAACTGAATGGACTGACTAATTCGCTGGCTGATGCCGTGACTTTCCGCTCCAGACAAGGAGGCATGTAAGGTCAATAAATGGCGTGCCGGCAGCAACGCGCTCCAACCAGGCAAGGTGTTATAACTGGCATAAAACACCCCCCCTACCGCCAAGCTGCGCCGCACAATTTCGACAATATGTTTCCTGTTTTCGTCGGAGACCCAGCTCCAAATACCATGTAAACCAATATAATTAAACTTGGGCAAGTCGTCACGTTGGGCAAATTCAGCAAAACTTTGATCAAAAAGATTGACCTCCATGCCCGCTGCATTGGTCAAACCCAAAGCATTGGCCGCATGAGCCGGATTAAAATCGGTGCCCCAAAAAGGTTGCCCGGTAGCGGCGGCATGGACAACAGCCGAAATACCTTGACCATAACCCAGCTCCAGGACAGCGCCGCTGTCAACCGGTGGCACCAATCCTTTCGCTAATAAAATAAACCGCTGTAATGTTGGCGATAGCTCTCTGAAATAACCATAAGAATAATTGATCTCGGTAACGTACCCATCACTCCAGTCAGACATCACACAATCCTTTCCGTACGATAAAGAGCCTTTTACTTCCCCCTCACCATCACCCCACCCTCACCCCCCAACCCCCCTCTCCCACAAGGGGAGAGGGGGAGGCATGAAGCAGCAAGCAAGGCGAGGGGTGCGGAAATTATTATTGTCTCACAATCAGCAGCTCTTCTTCAAGTAACCGTTTAACCAACTCAACCAAAGTCCACAGTGGTTGTTGCAAGGTGTCAGCAAGCGCCAATAGGTCGCTCTGGCCATCGGCCAGTGCTAACAAATGACCAATATTACGATAAAACCCATCGATTGGACCCATACTAAGATGCGGGCGTAGGCCACGACGACCCAGTTGCGGCTCCCCGAGGGTGGTCGTTTGTAAAACAGGATTGTGCTCCAGCGTATATAAGCAGTGTTGCAAAGCGCGGTAGCTACCGTATAGTCCATCCGGCGTGATCAATTCCAGATTATCTTCCGAAGTATGATACTCTGGATAACAACCATATTTGCTGCGCATGACCGACACCACCGGTAGATCAACCCCCGGACTACAATACTGCCGTTCGTCGCTGCCCCGGTCCAAAAAAGTATAACGGATAAAATCTGGATGCAGGTGCCGCAAGACGTGCAACGCCACCCGATCTGCCAAGGTATTGCCCTGACGCGAGGGCAGATAAGACCAGCACCGTTCATCGCCGACACAACTGATATTAAAACCGGCAATCACTCGACGGCGTAGTTGCTCCAAGTGGCGACTCAAGTAAACAATGGCACCGATGGTCTCGGGAATAAAGATAATGCGATAGCTGTAACGACGCTTTGGCAACTGTGCCAGCCAACGGGCCAACCAAGTCGTCACTACCGGGCCAGAGAGTTCATTGTTGCCCATTGAGGGATGGCAAATGTAAGTGGAGAGAAAAACCTCCTCCTCACCCATTCCTGGCAACAAATACTCGCCGTAGACCAGCGATCCATCTGCCAAGGTGCTATCGATATAAACGTGGTAGTCACCGGGCAGCAACGCCAGATAGTCGTTGTGACTGAGGCAAAAACCCCAGTCAGGCCGATAGTAAGAGGTAATGTAGGGAATGGCATCGGGCCGATCCGGGCGGCTGTGTAAATGGGGCCGCAACTCCTCCAAAGAGAACGTCGCATCAACGGGAATAGAATAACTTACCACATGCAGATTATTAACGCTGAAATCAG
>JADGCM010000042.1 GCA_015228995.1 Magnetococcales bacterium | reverse complement strand
ATCGTGGTCACGGGAACGATGTTGATGGTGTAGACGAGAGCAACCCTGCTGTTGCTCGTTCTGAGGGGGCGGAATCTCCATCTGATGGTGAGGGGAGAGATGGCCATGATGATCGTGGTCACGGGAACGACGCTGGTGGTGTAGACACAGATAACCCTGCTGTTGCCCGTTCTGAGGGGGCGGAATCTCCATCTGATCGTGAGGGGAGAGGTGGCCACGATGATCGTGGTCACGGAAACGACGCTGGTGGTGTAGACACAGATAACCCTGCTGTTGCTCGTTCTGAGGGGGCGGAACCTTCTGCTCGTTCTGAGGGGGCGGAACCTTCTGCTCATTCTGAGGGAGCGAAACCTTCTGCTCATTCTGAGGGAGCGGAACCTCCGTCTGATCGTGGTCACGGGAACGATGTTGATGGTGTAGATACAGATAACCCTGCTGTTGCCAGTCACTCAGCCGAAAACAACGAATCAACGTCATCAACGGAAGAAGCCTCTCAGTCATCAACGGAAGAAGCCTCTCATCCAAGTGAACCAGGCTATTTAGTATCTTCATTTACGCTCGATGATCAGCAAAATACCTATGATTCTGGCCACTTCGATGGAAACAGTAGTGGTGGCGACGCTGGCAGTGATTGGTTGCAGGCAGTGGATGCACCGGAAAATAGCCCAGTGGAACACGAAGCGGGGCAAGACTGGCTAAGTGTTACCGATGTTAGTAGCAATGATCAAAATTCTGGCAACGGACTGCCAGAACCAGAACACGAAAATACTCACAACGACGGTTTGCCCGATTTCGAGGGTATGAGCAACATGGAGACGTTTCAATGATAACCTGAGCTCGAGAGTAAGAGGGTAAATGTTGATATCATGGATAAATATCGATCGGTGTACCATCAAGAACGGCCCGCCAAATCTCTTCCATGGCGACGTTACTGACAGCGATGCAGCCCAGTGTCCAATCGTAGGGACGGTAGACCGGAGCAAACCCAGCCAACCAGTTGGGCTGACCATGGATCATAATGAGTCCACCTGGGGAAAAACCACGTTGATCAGCCCATTGTTGATCGGTGGCATTTGGGTAAGAGATGTGCATTGATAGATGATAGAGGCTGTCGACATTGTTGCGCCAATCAAGGGTATAACGACCCTCTGGTGTCCGCAGATCGCCCTCTTTTTGTTTGGCACCGGTGGCATTTTTGCCCAGAGCGATAGGATATTGGTGCATCCGATCGCCTTGGGACCAAAGCTCCAACAAGCGGCGCTGTTTATAAACGACAACACGATCCGCTAACTGTGGTATCGAAAATTGCGGCTGGATAATGGCTGGTTCTGGAACATTTGGAAGGTTGGTAATATACGGGTCAAGCAGCGCCATGAATACCAATGACAGGGTTACCATAGACGCCGCCACCAAGCGGCTGGCTGGTCATGCTGCATTGGCTCTGTCGTGCAGGAGGTAACCGCCTGCCACTCGGCAATAGGCTCTGGTTGCAACCGTGTCATCACCCACCACGGCAAAATAGTGTCACTACCGCTGCCACAACCACAACCGGCACGACGTGGGTGATAAATTTTGACGATCCATGGATCTTCTAACTCTTGCACATAGATAAGGGTGCTCCAGACCCCCCGTTCAATACGCAGGATCTCCGTTACCAATTTATCCAGGTGGTGGCAAGCGGTGATACCGTCCATGGCCGCTTCATTGGTTGGCGACAGCACCCCTGGTTCGATCAGATACCAGCCGGTGTTGGCGATCATTGCTTGCCGTAACCGCTCAACATCGGCCAAGCGAATGAGCCCATCAAAGCGGCCCTGCAGGCGCTCACTGAAAGAAGTCATTAATGCCATTTCCCTTGACCTTATCTCCATCCAGACGACCATTTTTACTATTTTTTTGCACTGCAAAAAAAATGGGGGTTGACAGGGCGACAAGAAGCCATTATATTGCTCATTAGGTTCACGCAGTAATGGTGCCATGAGCGATTAAACACTGCGGTGAGTTAGTTTGAATGCGTCCTGAAACGGTACAAGAGGAGTTTTGCTATGGATAACAAGAAAGTCGCCAAACAGGTCAATGATATGACGAAGGCTGTTCTCGATTCAATGATCCGCCTACAGGAGATCAATGACCGCACGGTGCAGCAGTTGGCCAAACGTCAACTTGAAGCGGCCAGCGATTTTATGGACAGTGGTGTCAAACAACTGCGTGTGCTTGGTTCCGTACAGGATTTGGGCGACATGGTCGGCAAGCAGGCTGACTTGGCCAAGGAACTGAACGACAAGATGTTGACCCATGCCAAACAGACGATGGATCTGCTGATGTCCACCAAGGTTGAACTGAACGAAATTATGGAAAAGAATCTCAACACGATTTCAGCGAGTTTGGTAAAAAACGCCAATGAAGCAGCTGGTGAAGGCTGATCAATCGTTGGTGGTTGAGTTGATTAGTGGTTGACTTCTAAAGAGAGTGGCGTAGCTGTCCCAGGAGATCCCTACGATGACAGAAAAAAGTGGTCTTGCCGCTGACTGGTTGAACAGTTGGGCAGATATCCAACAGAAATCCTGGTCCGCTTGGTCCGAAATGGCGCGTAAGACCATGACGGGCTTACCGGGCCAAATGCCAAGCCAGATGCCGGGTCAAATGCCGGGTCAAGATGACTGGTTGCGTTTTTGGCAGGACAATATCGAGCGGTGGAATGCTTTGTTCGGTGGTGCCAAAGGGGGGGGATGGCCATCGCTGGATATGTCCAATCTGTCCAATCCCCTGTTCGCTCACAGTCAGAATTATAATCGCTTTGCCGAAGTGTTCCTCAAGGCTTTCTCCGGTATGGGGGGTGGGGATCGTGATCCGGTACAGCAATGGAAAGATGCCGTTAGTCAAGGCATCGAGCAATTACGGCGTCTGTTTACTGCCGATGCCTCCAACTATAAGTGGGGCAATGATGAGATGTGGGCCATCTGGCAGCACCCAATGCAATCTTGGCAGAGTATGTTTGCGACCCCTCTGACCCAACTAATGCAGTGGTCTGGGTTGCCGCTCAACGCAGCCAATGCTTGGGGGGGACAGGCTTCGTCAGATTTTGGTGTCTGGGAGCGCATGACGCGCTCATGGATGGAAAAGTGGTTATCCACCCCTCCAGTTGGTTCGACGCGGGAGGTGCAGGAGAAGTGGCAACAGGCAGGTCGCTATTGGTTGGAAGTACAATCCCGGCAGAAGGAGTATAACGACATCCTGTTACGGATTGGTTTGTTGGCTCTCGAAAAACTGC
This sequence comes from Magnetococcales bacterium, assembly GCA_015228995.1. GTDB lineage: Bacteria > Pseudomonadota > Magnetococcia > Magnetococcales > JADGCH01 > JADGCH01. Next base: position 8,971 of record JADGCM010000042.1, on the reverse strand, counting down.
AACAGCGGTTACTCAATCCGGCGGAGGGTCAGCAACCGGTCGATTCGCTGCGTAAGCTGTATCAGCTGTGGGTTGACAGTGGGGAAGAGGCCTATGCCCAGGTGGTCACGACCACTGAGTATCAGGAGGCCAATGCCCGTTGGTTGAACGCCATGATGCGGTGGCGCGGCCATCTTCAGGAGATGTTTGACCAGACATTAGCAGCGATGAACCTGCCCAATCGTGGCGAGTTGAACAGCAGCCACCAGCGTGTTATGGAGCTAAAGCGGCGGGTGCGCCAACTTGAAGCCAAGTTTGATGATCTGGAGACGGGGGTGCGTCAACGTGACCAGTCGCGTGAGATCAATGCCCTGCGTGATGAGATGCGTCACCTGCGTATTGACGTTGTCCACGATGAACTGACGGCGCTAAAGCACGAGATGGCGCAGATGCGGACAGCGCTGACTGCTCTGGCAGCCGGGTCGGATAGTGAAGAAGAGAGTGAGGCTTCTTCCACCTCCGGGCAAGTAGCCCCCAGAAAAAGGCGTCCAGCCGGTAAAGGAGAACAACCATGATATCGTTCGCCATCACCCCTGAAGGTGCTGTCAATGAGCTGGTGCAATTCAACCAGAGTCTTGCCGATGGTTTGCAGGTCCTGGGAAATATCGGTGAGGTGACAGTCGGTGCCAGCGCTAAAGAAGAGGTCTATCGCGAAGATAAAATGGTCTTGTACCATTTTGCACCTCGGGTGGCTAAACCGCATCCGGTACCGTTGTTAATTGTCTACGCTCTGGTTAATCGTCCTTACATGGCCGATCTGCAGGAGGATCGTTCTACCATCCGCACCCTGTTGGATGCCGGTCTTGACATCTATTTGATCGACTGGGGCTATCCGGACGCTTCGGATCGGTTCCTGGGGCTGGATGACTACATCAATGGCTATATTCATCGGGCCGTTAATGAGATTGGCAAGCGCCATCAATTATCTAGTATAAACATGTTGGGTATTTGTCAAGGTGGTACTTTCAGCCTCTGCTACAGTGCCATGCATCCGCAAAAGGTGCGCGCCTTGGTGACCATGGTGACACCGATTGACTTCCATACGTCTGGTAATTTGCTGAGTCACTGGGCGCAAAAGTTGGATGTCGATCTGTTGGTCGATACCATGGGCAATATTTCCGGTGATTTGCTGAACATGACTTTCGTGTCAATGAAACCGTTTCAGCTTACCGGGCAGAAGTATGTCGACATGGTCTCGCTGATGACCGATAAGGAGAAGTTGACTAATTTCTTGCGCATGGAAAAGTGGATCAACGATAGTCCTAACCAAGCTGGTGAGGCATTCCGAGAGTTCATTAAGAATTTTTATCAGCGCAACGCGCTGGTGAAGGGCGATCTTGAAATCGGTAACCATCCGGTGCGTTTGGAAAATCTGAGCATGCCATTACTGAATGTCTACGCCACTGAGGATCATTTGGTTCCTCCCGACTCGTCCAAGGCGCTGCGTCGTTTTGTCACGGATCGCGATTATACCGAGTTGGCCTTTAAGGGCGGGCATATCGGTATCTATGTTGGCAGCCGTGCCCAAAAGGAAGTGCCGCCATCCATCGCACGTTGGTTACGCGAGAAGAACTGATAGTTGGTAGTGGGCCATGATTGGCCCGAATGGATCCGTTTTGCGATGACGGAGCGGGAGATGGGCAGCTTCGCTGGTCGAAGGTCTGACATCTCCTTTTTTTTGTCTAAGGTGCTAAGGTGCGTAGCAAGAGGCGCAGTTGCAACGCGCACCAGTCGGAGCGGGTGAGCGGCAGTAAATGGCCCCCTGTTGCTGACCAATTAATGGGAGTAGCAGCAAAAGCCGCTTCGGTTAGGGGCGGCGGTACGATCTGGTCATCTTGCGCTGCCAGAACCAACAAAGGTAGTGTTGTTAGCCGATTGATCACGGGGCGACCGTCCCATTCCATCAACCAACAGAGCCCTTGTGCGAGTGCCTCTATGTCAGGGTTGGTGGCTGTTATGGGCGCTACGCCATGACCGCTAGCCCAGCCACTACGCTGTAGAAAGTCGTAGAGGACGCTGCTTGGTTGTTGTCGGAGTTTCGTCATCATCCGTCGCAATATCGGCAGCGGCACGCCTTGCGGAAAATCGCTGGTGTGGCTGAAGCGGCTGAAGCCATTGATGGCTACCAGAGCCCGGATCAACGGTGGCGGTGCCAATGGTAGTTGTGTCAATAACCACAAAAAACCCAACGAATGGCCGATGGCGACCCATTCCCCTGTTGACGGGACAGATCCAGCCCTAGCGCCGAAAAAGCCCAAGTCAGGCCGGCACACGGGATGACCTGGGAAGTGCCGCATCAAGGGGCGCCAGATACCTGGGCCGCAGCCCCAGCCATGTACCAGCAATAGGCCGATCTCAGACGACATGGAGATTAAACACACTAGGTACGTTTGTAAGCAGAAGGCCGCCGTTTGTTGTCCATTTTAGCCTGCAGCTCGGCTAGGTCTTCAAAAACACGAAAGAAATGATCCAGGAACCAATGGGCAACGGTGTCGCCGTCGCGTGCAAACTGCTCACGAATCTGTTCCATATCGTGTTGACACTGCTGCCACTGGGCGTCTGAGAAGCGGCCAGCGCCGTGGTGACGCCGGCAATCTCCCAGCATGCGATCTAAACGACGGTTGACACTGCTGGCCTCGCGTGCCAAGGGTGCAAATACCTGCTCAACCGCTTGTTGGACGGTGACTCTGGCTTCGGGAGGTAGTTGCGATGGTGTTGATGAGGGGGCGGGCTGCTGTTTGGCGTGTTCAGCAGCAACACTGTCCGACAAACGACTGCGCCGTTTGCCGTGCAGGAAATGATCGCTCCAAGACACCCACAAATCCGGTGGTGGCGGCATCTTAAAGTCGGACTCTTGGACCCGTTTTACGGGTCGCCTGACCTGCTTGACATGATAATCTTGCAGCGGGATCCAATCATTTGCTAGATTGACTTGTGCCATGCGATAACCCTCCTTGGTGTTCGCCTAAACTCGATTCTCCTACTTCTTATCGACCGCTGCTGGCGGTGCTGTAACCGTTTCTTTGTTCTCCACAGTTAGGGCCTTAAGGGCATCGTCCAATGAGGCCGATTGTGCCCGCGATAAGCCAAGATGGACCGGACGCCCAGGCGGGGCGATGCGATAACGGCCCTCTTGCCAGCGCCAGAATGGGAACACCCGCTCCGAACCACTGCCGACTGTCACCATTATTGAGGGGGGCTCCGTCGTTGTCACGGGCAATAACGCCTCCTGAGCCGGACGGGTCAACGCTTCTTCGATGGTATCCCAGGCCGCTACTGGCCACCGCATCGACTTGGCCTCCCCAACTTTATCGGCGTTGAACTGACGCCCCTGATAGAGCAGGGTCAAACCATCGACATCAACATCCTCACCGAGCGGTCGCAACGCCACCAAATCCAGTGCTTGGCGATCTAGCTCCTCCAGTAAATAATTATCGAGCACCAAAGCGTCTGGCTCACCTTGGCGTTGCGCTAATAATTCTCCCTCATAACGCCAGATGGTAACCCGATCAGCGGCACGATCAGCGGCTTTGATCGTCAAGGTCCAGTTTGGTGGGCGCTGGCTGATTGGTTCAGGTAACGGCTTAAAATGATGGCCGCTATAGGCCAGTAAGGTATCCAACCAACGCCGGACGCGGCTGCTATCGGCACCATCTGCCCAGGGTTGCAGCAGCCGCCACTGTTGAGTTGACTCCTCTTTGGTTAATTCCAAGCTGCCTTTTGCTGCATCGCGTTGTAACGCCAGCTGTTGCACGGCTTCACCCTGGCGTGTCGTCGTCAAATGGGAATCACGCAGATCCTGACTGGCTTGTATTAGGTTGGCACTATCCGCTTTGGCGAGTGTTACCACGGCGCCCTGTTCGCCCAGTTGGGCATAACGACTATCGCTAGCGGGCACGGTCTCGCCGATGCGAATCTGCCAAGCGGGCAAGGGGGCTTCGGGCTCCAAAGTCAAAATGGCTTGCGGCGTATCCAACCCAAAGGGCTGTAGGGCCTTTTGATCGGGACGCTCGACCACCACCCGCTCATAATGACGGGTTACGATCTCCAATAAACGCTGCACCGCTTGGCCGTCGGTTCGCCAGAGCTGCGGCTTAACAATGCGCCACTGACCCTCCTGACGTTCGAGGCTGACCTGTTGCCCATCCTTACCACGAAATTGCAACGATTTGAGTTGTTCTGGTTTCAGTGTACAGAGCAACCGCTGGGCCTTGTCCTCGGCCTTGTGCTGTTCGTCAATCGTATCAGCCAGCCATAAACCGCCGCCACCGACCAACACCAACACGGTCAATAGGACGTTGACACCCCATCCCTTGGCAATCATCATCGTGCAACCCTCACTATTGTTGACGACGACGGCGCCAGATCATGACCCCGGTACCGATCAAGGTCAGTGGCACGACCAATACCAATATCCAGAAGATAAATAACAGCGTGCTGCCTTGTAACATCAGCCCAGCATCATTGATCTTTTTCGGTTTGATGGCGATGAAATTCTCATCCTCAGCTAACCAGCGTACCATATTGAGGAATAGGTCGCTATTACCAGAAAAGTTGATGTAGCTGTTGGTAATAAAGTCGGAGTCGCCCACTACCACCCAACGCTGTTTACCCTGTTCGAGCGCCACTCCCAGTACCACTGGCCCCTTGACATCGTTATCGGGGTTGAATTCCACCTGACCACTGGCGAGGTCGCCGGTCTCCACCCAGCCTTTGTCGGCCGCAGACAACAAGCGCGTCATCTGGACTCCGGTAACCGAGCTATCTGTTAACAAAGCCCGAGCCTCCGGGAAAAACGAGGCCGAGGTCAAATTTTTGGTAATAGCATGGCTCGGATCATATTGGCTGACCAGCGGTGTCGTCGGGCCACCGCCAAACAGACGTGCCACCGGATCAATCACCAACCCCTTTTGCCAACGCAGCCCACGTGACTGCATCGCCTCTTCTAAACCACTGGTGGTGTCTGGATCACTCAATAACAACAGACGCCCTTTATCAGCCAACCAAGTGGTCAGACGTTCTTGTTCAATGGGTAACAACGCCTTGCGGCTGCCAGCCAAAATAACCACCGTGGTGTCGGCCGGAATTTGTTCTGTGGTGGCTAAATTGAGGGTATCAACCTGATAACCCTCACCTTTTAATAACGCAACCCCGACATCCAGTCCTTGTGCTGTTTTACCGGACAGCGTTGGCTCGCCGTGGCCGATGATAAAACGCACCTGCTTCTTGCCACCACGGGTCAAGCGAATCAGGGCGTTGGTCAACGCCTCTTCGCTGAGTTCGGTCACTTTTTCGTTTTTATCTGCCGTACGTAACACCACCGTGCCATTGGTGGTGATCTCGGCCTGGCGGGCGGCTGCTGGATCTAGGGCGACATCGATAGAACGAATCTCCAGCTTGGGGTTGATGACCTGGTACTGTTGCAGCAGCTCCATGGCCAGTGCCCGTTGATCCTCACCATCGCTCTTACGGAAGAAAATAGTGGCACTGACGTCGGTCGGTAATTCGCGTACCGCCTTGACCGTCTGTTCCGACAAGGAACGGCGTTTTTCCGAGGTCCAATCCCAGTGGACCTGATAGCGATTGCTGGCGTAAGCCAATACGATCAGTAACAACAGCAGCAACAGCGTTGTGGTATGGTTTTGTAGTGCTTTCATGCTGAAATCCGCTCCGTGACCAAGCGCTGCCGTGCGTACAATAGCCCGGCCGCCGAGCAGAGGAGAAAATAACTCAGATCGGCACTGCTGATCACCCCTTTGAGAAAATTTTCGTAATGATTGATTAGAGACAGATAGGAAAGTATTTTTTCGATACGGTCACCAGCCGCTTCACCGGTCCAGGAGGCAATCCAGAGTAACAACAGCATACCAAAGGTGGTGATCGCCGCCACCATCGGATTATCGGTGGCACTGGAGGCCGCTAAACCAATGGCGCCAAACGTTGCCGATACCAATAGCAGCCCGATCAATCCGGATAAAATCTGGCCTCCGTCCGGGTGGCCAAAACCAAATAGTAACCAAGCTGGTAACGATAGTAAACCCACCGACATCATCAAGAATAACAGCAGACCACCATATTTACCCAACACAATTTGACCCGCCGTGATTGGGGAAGAGGCCAACGCCGGCCAGCTACCATGCCTCTTTTCATCTGCCAACAGTCGCATGGTGATGAGCGGCAGGACCAATAACAACAGCACCGCGACGTTACCAAACATCGGCGCCACCACCATATCGGTCAGTGGTAACTGGCTGGCGCCGCCACCAAAAGAGCCGTAAGCGAATTGTTGTTCGTGGTAACGGGAGATGGCGCCGACGAACATGTAAGAGACAATGGCAAATAGTACCCCGATCAGTGTCCAAGCTAGAGGGGACAGAAACATGGAACGCCATTCACGCAAGGCAATGGTCACAATGGGACGTAACATCGTCTAATTCTCCTGGGTCGCCAAACGGACAAAAATCTCTTCCAGCGATTGGGTCACCGGTGTTAATTCACGTAACCCCCAACCGTGTGCCACCGATTGTCGTACCAATTCTGGGATCGGATCGGCGCTAGCCAGTGGGATAACCGACCATACCGTTCCATCGCCACTGACTTCGGCGATGCCCGCTATGCCACGCAATAGCGCCTCATCAGGGGGATGTTCCCAGCAAATACGATAACCGCGTTCGCGGCGAGCATGGCGCTCTAACCCCTCTAGAGAGTCCTGTAACACAATACGGCCGTTATGAATCAAGGCAACGCGGTTACAGGTCATTTGCACTTCTGGCAAAATGTGGGTCGATAAAATGACCGAGTGGTCACCGCCCAACTCACGAATCAACCCTCGTATTTCGCGTATTTGGATGGGATCCAGACCAACGGTCGGCTCATCGAGAATCACCACCTCAGGGCTATGGACAATGGCTTGGGCAATGCCGCAGCGTTGACGATAGCCTTTAGAAAGATTACGTAGCAGCCGATTGGCCACCGCAGTCAGACCACAACGATCCATGGCCCGATCCACTGCCTGGTTAACTTGTTGACTAGGGACTTGACGCAGTTGTGCCAAATAGACCAAATACTCTCGCACCGTCATTTCGTCATACAGGGGGGGAGATTCCGGCAGGAAGCCAATTTTAGTTCGAGCCGCAACCGGTTGCTCCATAATGTCAATACCGGCAATGCGCACCGATCCTTCATTGGGGGCCAGCAAGCCAGCTAAAATGCGTAGCGTCGTAGTCTTGCCAGCGCCATTCGGTCCCAGAAATCCCATCACCTCGCCGCGTTTGACCTCTAGGTTGATTTGGTCCAATACTTTTTTGCGATCATAAAATCGGCTCAATTGGGTAATTTCGATCATCAAGTCAGACATAGTCTGCCCACTTCCTCTTTTTATGAATCTGCCAAAATGGTAAAAGCAGCCTCGTCATCCGACCAATCCCCAGCGCGGTTAACGGCATGGATCACCGCTTGTAGCGCCGAGGTGGTGGTGTTGACATGTTTGCCGATGCCATAAGCGGCGTTACTCCCATTAACCACAGCGCGGAGGTAGGTCACAGCCTCGGCCCGATCCCCTTCGCCCATGGCGTGTTGTTCATAATCCAGCACCTTGATGTCCAGACCAAAGGCACGCTGCAACGCTGCCACAAAAGCACTAAGGGGACCGTTACCGGAACCCGATACCGACACCCGTCTGCCGCCAATATCAATCAGGCCACGGATGGTGTGTTGATCGCCGCCATCGGCAACGATCACCGAGGTTGGTTCGTAACTGGCCAGCCGAAAGGGTCCGACTGGGTCAATATAGGTCTGGCGAAATAGCTTTTCAATCTCTGACGGCTTTAATTCGCGGCCACGACCATCGGCCAGCTCTTGTACTACCCGACTAAAATCGACCTGTAGTAGCCGCGGTAGTCGATAGCCAAAGCGGTCTTCCAACACAAAGGTGACACCGCCTTTTCCCGACTGACTGTTAATACGGATCACCGGCTCATAAGCCCGTCCCACATCGGCGGGATCAATGGGCAGATAGGGTACCTCCCAACGGCTGCTCTTCTGTTTTTTGCGGGCGGCGATGCCCTTGCGAATGGCATCTTGGTGCGAACCAGAAAAGGCGGTAAACACCAGTTCCCCAGCATAGGGATGGCGTGGCGAGACCTCCATACCGACGCACTCGCGATAGAGTGCGGTGACGCGGTTCATATCGGAAAAATCCAGCTGCGGATCAATCCCCTGTGAAAATAAATTCATCGCCACCGTCAGCAGATCAACATTACCGGTGCGTTCACCATTACCAAACAAGGTTCCCTCAACGCGATCGGCACCGGCCATCAAGGCCAGTTCCGTGGCCGCTACCGCTGTGCCACGATCGTTATGGGCATGGACGCTGATTATGGCACGATCACGTTGGGATAAATGGCGCCCAAACCATTCGATCTGATCGGCGTAAACATTAGGGGTCGCCATCTCAACTGTAGCCGGTAGGTTGAGGATAATTGGCCGCGCTGGTGTCGCCTGCCACACCTCCAGCACCGCTTCAGAAATCTCTAGGGCGAAGTCGAGCTCTGTGGCTGAAAAACTTTCGGGCGAGTATTCCATCCGGATGTCGGTATCCGGGTATTTTCTGGCCCATTCCTCCACCTGAGCGGCGATCTGGGCCGCACCGGAGCGGGCCAGTTCGATAATTTGCGGTCGTTCCATGCCAAAAACCACACGGCGTTGCAGGGGCGAAGTGGAGTTATAGAGGTGGATCACCGCCCGCCGTACCCCACGCAACGCCTCGAAGGTGCGCTCGATCAGATGCTCGCGTGCCTGCACCAATACCTGCACCGTAACATCTTCTGGGATGCAATCCTCCTCAATCAAGCGACGGGCAAACTCAAAGTCATCCCGCGAGGCAGCCGGAAAGCCAATTTCGATCTCCTTGAAGCCAATCGCCACCAGCAAA
>JADGCM010000041.1 GCA_015228995.1 Magnetococcales bacterium | reverse complement strand
TGTTTGCTGCCGGAGATCCTGATCGCCAATTATAACGTGCCCTTTTACTTTGGTGGCACTTCGATGTTGATCGTGGTCGGTGTTACCATGGATACGGCGGCACAGATACAATCATTTCTGATTAGTCGTCAGTATGAAGGGCTAATGAAGCGGGTGCGTATTCACGGGCGGACGTGATGCTTAAAGGATTAGGGGGGTGTGATGAAGGTGCGTGCGTCTGTTAAGGCGATATGTAAGGATTGCAAGGTGATTCGGCGCCAAGGTGTCGTTCGGGTGATCTGCCGGAAAATTCCTAAGCATAAACAGCGGCAGGGATAGTCCAGGGCGGCTTGCGCGCTGGTTTCTGGCAGTAAAAGAGTATCAAAGGTTGAGTGTCAAGGTGAGCGTAAAGGTGGAGGTTAGAAGTGGCCCGAATCGCAGGTGTTAATATTCCTGTTAATAAACGGGTAGAGATTGCCCTAACTTATATTTATGGGATTGGTCGGTACGCGTCGCGCCGTATTTTGGAGACAGCGCAGATTTCTCCTGATGTGCGTGTCCATGAATTGACTGAGGCCGATGTTGCCAAGTTGCGGACGATCATTGACGCTGACTACTCCGTTGAAGGGGATTTGCGTCGCCAGGTTTCTATGAATATCAAGAGGTTGATGGATCTGGTTTGTTACAGGGGCTTGCGTCATCGCAAAGGGTTGCCCGCTCGTGGCCAGAGGACACATACCAATGCGCGGACAAGAAAAGGGCCGAGAAAGCCGATTGCCGGTAAGAAATGACGAAGTGACGGAGGAGTTTGAGTAATGGCGTCAAAAGCCCAGAAGAGCGTGCGTGGTAAAAAAAAGGAGCGGAAGAATATTGCCAGCGGTGTCGCGCATATTCAGTCTACCTTTAACAACACGCTTATTACGATTACAGATACAGTTGGGAATGTGATTTCTTGGGGGTCGGCTGGGGCTCAGGGGTTCAAGGGGTCGCGTAAGTCAACGCCGTTTGCAGCGCAGATGGCCGCCGAAAATGCTGGTAAGAAGGCGATGGAGCATGGTATGCGCAACCTGGATGTGCGTTTGAAGGGGCCTGGATCCGGACGTGAGTCAGCCCTGCGGGCGTTGGCGGCGGTTGGCTTCAACATCGCGTCGGTGCATGATATGACGCCCATTCCCCACAATGGTTGCCGGTCACCCAAGCGGCGGCGGGTCTAATTGATGGTAGGAGCATCCTAGTGATGCCCGCGTTCGGTTTGTTTTTGATAGCATAATGTCCCACAGGGGGAGATCACTGAAAAAATGGCCCGTTATCTTGATTCAAAGTGTCGTTTGTGCAGAAGGGAAGGGACCAAGCTATTTCTCAAAGGTGAGAGGTGCTTTTCGGATAAGTGCGCCATTGAGCGGCGCAATTACATACCGGGGCAGCATGGGCAGCGGCGCCGCAAGGTCTCGGATTATGGTCTGCATCTGAGAGAGAAGCAGAAGGTCAAGCGTGTGTATGGGTTGATGGAGGGCCAATTCCGTAATTGCTTTGAAGATGCAGAGCGGATGCCGGGTGTGACAGGTGAAAATCTGCTGATTCTGCTAGAGCGGCGCTTGGATAATGTGGTGTTTCGGCTTGGTTTTTCCTCTTCGAGGGTCGAGGCGCGGCAGATCGTTAGCCATGGCCAAGTGTTGGTGAATGGTCGAAAGGTGAATATCCCGTCTTACCTGGTCAAGCCAGGGGATGCGGTGGCTATGACCAGTCGAGCCAGAGACCATGTCAGGGTGCGGGGGGCGTTGGAGAGTGCCATGCGCCGCGGCGTCCCTTCTTGGTTGGAAGTGGATAGCGAGAAAGTGTCTGGGGTGTTTCGTGCCCTACCAGCGCGGGCTGACCTGCCGTCCGACTTCAATGAGAATCTCATTGTCGAGTTGTATTCTAAATAATAACACATCGATTTAGAAGAGATTATGTACAGAAACTGGACAGAACTTATAAAACCGCAGCGTGTCGAGCTAGTCGGTGGTGTCGATGTGCAGCGGAAGGCAACACTGGTAGCCGAGCCTCTGGAGCGCGGTTTCGGGACTACTTTAGGCAACGCGTTGCGCCGCGTGATGCTCTCCTCTCTGCAGGGGGCGGCGGTGACCTCCATACGCATTGAGGGGGTGTTGCACGAATTTTCGGCGATTCCTGGGGTGCTTGAGGATGTTACGGAGATCATTCTAAACCTCAAGGAACTAGCACTTCGCATGGATGGGGCTGGCTCGAAGACGATTCATCTTAAGGTGGAGGGGGAGTGCGACGTTACGGCCTCCATGATCGAAACTGGGCATGGCATTGAGGTGTTGGATCCTGGGCATCACATCGCTACTCTGAACAAATCAGGTAAGTTGAACATGGTGATGGTGGTCAGCAGTGGTAAGGGCTATGCGCGTGCTGCTGTAGCGAGTGACGAAGATGCGCCGCGGGTGATTGGGGATATTCCTATCGACGCTAGTTTTAGTCCGGTTAAGAAAGTCTCTTATCGAGTTGAGAATGCGCGTGTTGGACAGCAGACCGATTACGACCGGCTGATTATGGAAATCGAGACCAACGGCGCCACTGCGCCTGAAGACGCGTTGGCTTTGGCGGCCAAAATTATCCAGGATCAGCTGACTCCTTTTGTTAACTTCGATGATGTACCGATGGCGCATCTGAGGGATGAGGACACCCGTAAGAAGTGGAACCCCAATCTGTTCCGTAAGGTCGATGAGTTGGAGCTGTCGGTGCGCTCAGCCAATTGTCTCAAGAACGATGAAATTGTCTATATTGGCGACCTAGTGCAAAAGACGGAATCGGAGATGTTGAGGACGCCAAATTTTGGTCGTAAGTCTCTGAACGAGATTAAGGAATTGCTTGAGGAAATGGGCCTTGGCCTCGGATTGGTGTTGGATGGGTGGCCGCCTGAGAATCTTGAGGAGCTGGCCAGAGAGTTTGAGGAAGAGAATTTTTAGTGAGGTTATCTGAATGAGACACCGGAACAGTGGCCGCAAGTTGAATTTGACCTCTGCGCATCGTCGGTCAATGATGAGCAATCTGGTCAGCGATCTATTGTATCACGAGCGAATTGAGACCACCGCGCCTAAGGCCAAGGAGATGCGCCGCTTCGTCGATCATATGATTACCTTGGGTAAGCGGGGTGACCTGCACGCACGTCGTCAGGCCTTCAGCTTTTTGCAAAATGAAGAGGTCGTTTTTAAGCTATTTTCCGACATTGCTCCACGTAACCAGGAACGCCATGGTGGTTATACCCGCGTTCTTAAGGTGGGCTTTCGTCGTGGCGATGGTGCTCCTCTCTCCATGATTGAGTTGGTTGAGCGGACAGCAGCGACGGGGTAGCGCCTTGCACCGGAGCGGGTGACGTGCGTTATGGCCAATGACAACGAACTCTCTGACCAGAAATTTAGCCAGTTAAGCGCGTTCATCTATGCCCAGTGCGGTATCTTGATGCCGCCAGCCAAGAAGACTATGCTCGCTGCGCGCATACAGAAGCGGTTGCGGGTGTTGGGTATGCATTCGTTCTCTGAGTACGTCGACTGGGTTCTGAACCCGGTGACGTCAGGGGACGAGCTTTACCACTTCATCGATATTGTCACCACCAACAAAACCGATTTTTTCCGTGAGGCTACCCACTTCGAGTACATGCGTCAAACGGCGCTGCCTGAATTGGTGCAAAACGGTGCTGGCGTTCGGCGGCGGCTCATGATATGGAGCGCGGCTTGTTCCACCGGTGAAGAGCCTTACACATTGGCGATGGTGATGAAGGAATTTGGTGAGACAGTCTCCCCTTCGTTTCAAGTGCAGATTTTAGGTACCGATATTTCGACCCGGGTGCTGCAGAAAGCAGCGGCTGCCGTCTACGAGATGGACAAGGTGGAACCGGTGCTGATGGCCCTCAAGAAAAAGTACCTGTTGAAAAGCAAAAATCCGGCGCAAAGATTAGTCAAAATGGGCCCGGAGTTGCGGGCAATCGTGAGATTTCAACGCGTCAACTTTATGGATCACGACTACGGCATTCGTGATCAGTTCGATATCATCTTCTGCCGTAATGTCATTATCTACTTTGACCGCCAGACCACCGAACAGATTGTCAACAAGCTCTGTCGCAACTTGGTGCCGGGTGGTTACCTCTTTATCGGTCATTCGGAAAGCCTGAACGGTTTGAACGTCCCGGTTGTTTCTGTCGCTCCCACCGTCTATCGTAAGCCGAATTAGTCCGCCGTTCCATCAGATACACTTGATTAATGGCTGTTGGTTGGTGTACCATGCCTACGGGGCGTGTATCCATAGAAGTTTGGAAGAAGGGAGAACCCGTTGATCGCTTTAGCATTTTTCTTTACCAGCCTCGGGGGGAAATTACTCTTTGGCCTGATCATCGTCGGCGGATTTTTAGTCGGACTTACCCTTTTCTTCCAGCAAACACAGCGTGTTGGCAACCAGTTACGGATCGGATTGCGCCTGCTTGAGGAGACAGCTGGCAGCGGTGATGCCGCCACGGTCAAGCAGCGCTTTGCTGCTAATTGGAATCGCTTCAAATCGGGGATCGAATCGCCCCAGATGAATTTATTGGCCTCCGCCTGGGCCGAGTTTGGTAAGCATTTGGTGGTTCCATCCGGTACGGCAGCCACGGTCCGATCCATGGCGGAACCGTCTAGCTACTTTAACGAACGCAGTTTGTTCCATGCCAACATGGATGCCCGCTTCTATGATGCCCTGCCCAATTTTCTCATTGGTGGCGGTATTTTCGGCACCTTTGTTGGTCTGGTGGCCGGTATTTTCCTGGCTCAAGACGGGATGACAGCGGGTCCTGAAGAGATGAAGCAGGCCTTAAAATACCTGCTGGGGGGGGCGTCAACGGCCTTTCTAACCTCTATTTTTGGTATTGGTTTGTCGTTGGTCTTCTCCATCATTGCTCGGCGGCGCATCTACTGGATCAGCCGGCTGATCCGTAGTTTTGGTGAGAGAATGGAAGCCTGCCTGGAGATGGCACCGCCTGAGAATAGTGCCTTGGTCAAAATCCATTCGGCCCAGTTGGAACAGATCGCCGAGATGCAGCGGCAGAGTGGCTTGTATCGGAGCTCCCAAGACGGTTTGGCCAGTGCCATTGCCAAGGCGGTCGATGCGCGGATCGGTGCTAGCCTGACGCCAACGATGGGCAGGCTGTTTGATACTATTGTGCAGTTCCAAGAGGGTCAGAAAGAGGCTAACCAGCAGGCCATGCAGCAGGCGTTGTCCCAATTGGTAGACAAGGCGCAGGGGGTGACGCGGCAAAATACCACTGGATTTGATCAGGCGCTGCAAACGCTGAACGACAACCTAAAGAGACAAAACGAGATCATCTTGTCGGCTTTAAGGAGCGTGCAAGAGGCCAACCAAGGGTCGTTGTTGGATGCCACCCAGACCATGCGTGAGGCCATGGACAGTGTTGCCACCAGGATGGCCAATTTTCTCCAGGAATCGAGTTCCAATTTGGGGATGCGGGTCGAGCAGGCCGTAGCCAGTTTGGCGAATGTGGCAACGGGGATGAAGTCGGTGCAGACCGAGATGGTGGTCCTGCTGCGCGAATCTGCGGGTGGGGTAGGGGGCCGGCTTGACAGAGCCATCACCGAACTAACCCATGTCGGTTTGGCGGTCAGTGAATCCCAGCAAGAGACTAAGCGAGCCTTTGGCATTGCGCCGCAGCTGTTGACGGCCATCGAAAACCTATTGGCTGGTTTGGCCCAGATTGGGGTGGCGGTGCAGAGTGGCCAGGAACAGCACCTGATTGGCATTGGCCAGATGTTGCAAAACCTCAACGATACCCTGCGACAACAGAACGATATGATGGCGGCTGCCTTACGTAACAACCAGGAGATCACTTGGGGAGTGTTGTCGGAGGCAACCCAGAACATGCGTGATACCATGGGTGGGGCGGGTGCTGAAATGGCGGCGCAGCTGCACGATTCTGTCGGCAGTATTATTGCTGGCGTCAGTGGGCGGCTTGATCAAGCGATTGCCGAGTTGACGCGGGTGGCGGCTGCTATCAGCGATTCGCAGCGCGAAACCCAGCGTGCTTTCGGGTTGGCACCGCAGTTGTTGGTGGCCATTGAGAATCTATTGGGTGGACTGGAGCAGATTGGCGGTGCGGTGCAAACTGGGCAAGATCGCAATATGCTTGGTTTTGAGCAGACCCTGTATACCCTCAATGAAAATCTCAGAAAACAGCATGAGGTGATGGCCTCGGTGTTGTTTGAAGTTGCCCAGAATATGCGCGAGACCATGGGGAATGCCGGCGTTGAGGTGGCGGCGCTGATGCGTGAGTCTGCCGGTGGTATCGGTAACCGATTGGATCAGGCTATTGCTGAGTTAATTCATGTGGCGGCGGCGGTCACCGATGCCCAGCGTGAGACGCAACGGGCCTTTGGCATTGCGCCGCAGTTACTGGAGGCATTGGAAAACCTGCTTGGCGGTTTGCGGCAGATGGGCGGGGTCGTCGTGTCCAGTGGGCCGGAGCGCAGTGGCAACGCCGCCGGCATTGAGCAGACGCTGTACACCCTCAACGAGAATCTCAGAAAACAGCATGAAGTGATGGCCTCGGTGTTATTTGAGATTGCCCAGAGTGTGCGTGATGCTATGGGTGGGGCCGGTAGTGAGATCACCAGCCTGCTGCGTGAGTCAGCCGGTGGCTTCGGTAGTCGATTGGATCGGGCCATTGCCGAGCTGACGCAGGTAGCGGCGGCGGTCAGCCAATCCCAGCGCGAGACGCAACGGGCTTTTGGAATTGCACCGCAGTTGGTGACGGCTATTGAGAACCTGCTGGGTGGATTGGAGCAGATCGGGTTGGCGGTACAGAGCGGTCAGGAGCAGCACCTAGTTGGCTTTGGCCAGACGTTGCAAGCGTTGAACGACGCGCTGCGGCAGCACAACGATATGATGGCAACGGCGCTGCAAAATAACCAGGAGGTGACCTGGGGGGCGCTGTCAGCAGTGAGCCAGGAGATACGCAGTAGTATGGGGGGAGCGGGCAGTGAGGTGGTCGATCTGGTGCGGCAGTCGACGGAAGGGTTGAGTAGCCGATTGGAACAGACTCTTCATAACCTCAACGATAACATTCGGCAGCAAAATGAGGCGATGGCGACCGCTTTGCAGAGTAACCAAGAGGTGACTTGGGGGCTCTTCTCCGAGGCGACGCAAAATGTGCGGCAGAGCATGGGCGGGGCCAGTACCGAAATGGCGAATATGCTGCGTGAGGCTTTGGCGGGCCTGGGTGGTCGATTGGATCGTACCATCGGTGAGTTGACCCGCGTTGTAGCGACGGTGCGTGAGGCGCAACCGGCGACCGGGGCAGCCGCCTCGGTAGAGCGTCCAGTGGTAGCACCAGTGGACGACAGCCGTTTTGCTGCGGAAAGCCTAATGAATTTTGCCAGCACCTTTGAGCAGGCCCAGGGCCGTTTTGGTGATATGATCAACGCTATGGAGTCGGGTGCGATGATGTTGGCTGTGGCGGGAGAAAAATTGCACGCCAGTACCGGTCGTATTGAGGCCCTCACCGACTCACTCGCCAACACCCAAGAGGCGGCCCGGCAGACGCTGTCCGCCATTACCAAGTCTCATGAACAGTTGCGGGCTATATGGCACAACTATGAGGCGCGCTTTGAACAGGTTGACAGTTCTTTGGAGCAGACCTTTGTCCATCTCAACAACGGTTTGGTCGAATTTTCCGACAAGGTACTGCAATTTATTGCTGGTATGGATGACCACATGGGTAGTATCTCCGAGAAATTGGGTTACACCATCGGTGAATTTGGTGCCAAACTGGAAGACATGAACGATTCCATGAGTGACTTCTTGGATAAGATGTCGGGTAAATTGATCCACCCCATGTATGACACTGCCCAACAGATTGCTCAGGCGGGTGAAAAAATTCACAGCAGTATTCAAAATATCGATGGCCTATCGGCCACTCTGGCGGTTAACCAGGACAGTATGCAGGGAGGGGCTCAAGCGACATTGTCCGCTATCGCCGGTGCGCAAGAGCGACTGAGGGCGACTATCGGTGATATGCAGCAACAGATGGATGCCGCTTGGAGTGATCATCGGAGCCAGATTGAACGTTCCAACGACTCCATCCGCCAGACCATGACCAAGATCAACAGTGGGCTGTCCGAATTCTCCTCTGAAAAAATTCTGGAGTTTATCGGCGGGGTTGATGACCACATGGAGAATATATCGCGGCAACTAAGCGAGACGATTGGAGATTTTAACGCTCGGCTTGATGATCTGAGTGACTCAATGAAGTTTTTCTCCAAAACTATGGCCAATCTGAAATAGCGGGTCGCCCTCATGTACCAGCGCCGAAGAGACAATCGCGTCCAGCGAGAGGATGAGCAGCAGAATTTCTTTATGTCCCTCAGCGACCTCATGTCAGGGTTGAACTTCATTTTTATTATTGCCCTAGTTGTTTTCGCCTTAAATCTAGGTAGTTCTGAGGTCGATTATAAGGCTGAGCTGGAAAAAGTCACCCAGGAGCGCGAACAGCTCAAGGAGAGGTTGCAAAAACTGGAAGTCAATGTGGTCGAATTGCGCGATTTAGCTCACAAACTCAAGCAGAACATTGATCTCCACCTCGCCAAGACGGCCGACTTGCGGTTACGGCTGCTGTCTGACATCAATAAGGATATTGAATCCCTGGGGAGTATGCGGGTCTCTATCGATGCCAACCAGGGTATTTTGCGGCTGCCAAACGAGGTGTTGTTCCCCTCTGGTTCGGCACAGTTAGGTCCAGAAGGGGAGAAAAATCTCAAAATATTGGCCGGTGTCATGGAGCGGCATTTGCCCTGTTATGCTGGTTTACCCGACAGTCAACGACCAAAATCTTGCACCGACCGGCAATGGAATCCTGGCACGTTGGACGCGGTCTTTATCGAGGGTCACACCGATAATATCCCCCTGAGTCGGGCCAATCCGCATCAAAGCAACATTCATCTTTCCGGTATGCGCGCCATTCAGACCTTTAAGACGTTGCTGCTGGCCGACGATACGGGGGCTGGCAAGGCACTTGAGCAGCTGCGTAACCCAAAAGGGCAACCCATTTTTGGTATTAGCGGTTATGGAGAGCATCGGCCCGTTGTCGATCATGCCACGCCTACGGCCGAGCCGGCTAACCGGCGCATTGATGTTAGATTCTTGCTGACCAACACCCAACCACCGTCTATTATTCCGCAGCTGCTGGAAGAATTGGACCGGTTGACGCAGCAACTAGATCGGTTGAAATGAGCCCAAGATGAGCTTAAAGCGGGCTCTGAATAACTACCAACTCTATTTTTCTTTCCCGTTGCACATGCCGTTGGCCTTCAAGCTGGCGCGGGCTGAGGAGAATATAGAGGCCCATTTTGCCTCTCTATCTGGGCCAAGGGAACCCATTCACCAAGATCTCGCTGCCAGCCAGCGGCTGGTGATGGGCCATTTTCGTCTCCATGGCACCCTCGAAGGAATCCCAAAGCGCCATTTGCGTCGGGTCCCGTGGTATCTCTTCGAAGCTGACCCAGAGGACGGCGCATCGGCGCCACTCTCGGAAGATCCAGCCTTCTGTCAAGCTTGGTGCGGTTGGTTTGAGAGTCATGCTACCACCAGTGCGCTGCTGGCATTGATCCACAATGTGTTGCTGCATTACCCGGCGGCGGAACAGCTGGCATTTTGGCGTTACCATATCGAATCGCGATTGGCCCAGACCAAACGGCCCCAGCTGTTGGTTTGGCGTCAGCGCTGTGTACGGTTTAAACTGCTGGATGCCACGGCTGGGCCAATGGAGTTTGCCCAGCGTCTGTATCGGGTAGAGCACTCCTTGCACGACTTATGTGAGCAGTTTGGCGTTACGGGAAATTTGGCTGGGGGCGGCTTTGTCATACGTGGCATGGAACAGTTATTGGAACTCCTTGGCCATTATGCTGATCCAGGAAGTGGTATGGATCTTACCCGTCTGCAATCATTCCTCAACGGGTTGCGTGATGATCAGGGCAAGTTACAGCGCGTCGTGGCTGGCTTTTCTACCAAGTTGGCCGAGGTGTTGTTATTACCATTCCGACGTCGTGAGGCGGATCCGAAGTGGCGCAATCTGCTGAGGGATTTTCTGATTGAGTATTTAGGCAACCCGCGCATTAACCCAGCAGCTTGGCGTGCGGTCCACGCGGACGCTCGGGCCGTGATGCTGACTTGGTTGGCCGGTCGACCAACGCAGTTGGACGATCAACTTCACCTGTTTTTGGCTGAGGCCTCGAAGCAATTACCAGAGCTGGAGGTGGCCCTGTTCAACCTTAAGGCCAATGGTGCCGCCACCAATACCGGGGTTATCAGCCGTTCCTGCCAGCGGTTGCACTCTATCAAAGGGGTGGCCGATCTACTGAGTTTGAATGAGATTGCCAAAGTAAGCCTAGCTATGGAGACGACGCTGGCTCGCATACGGGACAAGGCCCTGACGCCCACTACGGCGGTCATTAACAAGTTACTATCGGATCATAACGACTTGCGGGAAAAGATCAGCGATATCGCCAATGTGACGATCTATGAGCCACATCCTTTCTAGCCCACTGGCTTGATCACGACATATCGCTGCTCAATCTCGCGTCGGAATGATTCCGGTATCCGGGCCCAATCGACGATATCGACCCGAATGGGCAAGGCGCTCTCCGTGAATGCGGCTTTGAGCAGGGATAAATTAGCGGTTTCTGCCGTGATCTGGGCAGGATTGCGGACCACTAGGTCCAGGTCGCTGGCCTCGTGTCCTTGGCCGTTGACCCGGCTGCCATAAGCCCACACCTCGGCATCGGGCAGATGATACTGTAGCAGTGCCTGGGTCATCTTCAAGTAACGCTGGGGTAGATGGAGGGTAGGGGGGGGCTCAGTCCGAATCTGAATCATCGGTAAACTTCTCCCGCAGGATCGCCTCCAGTGTCAGGCTATCAGCAATAAAACTGCCCAGTAGCAGTAGGGTCTCATTGGCGAATCCCTCTCCGTAGTCGTGGGCGGTGCTGTTGCGGTTGTCTCGGTAGTTAAACCAGCGTTCTACCTCTGCCAAGGTCATCAAACCATGATTGGCGGCGAGCCGTAAAATGTCTTTAGCAGGGGTGCTGTCGATCCTCCTGGCCCCGTAGCCATACTCCAGTAAAGCCTTGCGTAATAGTTTATGAACGATTTCTTGAACTAATTCATAGCTTTTGATGATGGCATTACGGAAAATCTCGTACTCAATGCTGTCTGGGGTGCTCTGGTGTAAACGGGCAACAGAGGCATCTAGGGTTTGAATGCAGCGTACTAGGTGGTCAGTGTTCATTTTTATTCAAGCACACCCAGGTGACGGAGGGCTTCCGCTGTGAGAGATTTGCGCAAAGGGGCCTCTTCCGTGCTCTTCATGAGGATATTCAGTGCAAAGGCCGCGATTTTGTCTTGTTGCTCTACCCAACCAACGTACCATCCGATTATTGGTTTACCGCTCGCGGCAAGGCCAGTTTTGCCATAGAGGCGCGTTGGACCGAATGATTCCATCGGCAGGATACGGCGCAGCCTGTCCAGTGCTTGCGGTGAAAAAGGTAATTCTCGACGGGCCAAGCGAGCCATAAATTGGGCGGACTCAATAGCAGAGATAGCCAGGGGACCGTCCAGCCAGAAGCGATCCACCATTGAGCCGACCTCACTGTTGCCATAGCCAACCCGGCTCACTTGTTGCCGCATCCGCTCCAGACCAATGCGGCGGGCGATTTCTTGGAACACCGGCACGGCGGAGACGGCCATCGCTTCCTTCAGGGTCAGATCACGTTCCCATGCCTTGATCGGGAGCGGCGCACCATTCCAGGGGAAGATCTCACTCTCTTCTTGCACCACGCCAGCCTCTATGGCAATCAGGGCGTTCAATACCTTGAAAGTGGAAGCGGGCATAAAACGCCTTTGGCTGCCGGTTACGTCGGATACAATGGTCTGTTGTCGGTTGGTATCGATAAGAACGAAATTCCCCTCCACCCCAGCACGGCGGAAGATGGTCACTAACTCGGGGTCATGCTGAACAGATGCTTGGCACAATGGCCCAAAAAGCACCATAGCGATGACGCACAAGAAAACGCTTATCAATAGATGGTTACGGAGAATCATACGCATCGTTCTGCTCTGTCATGGCTACCTATGGGTTCACCGGCTAACGTTCACCAACATGGAAGAACAATACTAGCATTTCCGCGTTGAATTGGCTAGAGATAACCGCCTATTCTCTTGCGTCTAACCTTGATTACAAAGGTAATCCTGCAACAAGGTAAGTGCTGCTGTGTTGGACGGAGGGAACCACGCGATGTGGTGGATGGGTGACCATCCACGAGCACGTATTGCCTTTGGGAGCGGTTATTCTGGCTGCTGCTGGTAAATCCGCTTATCAAATTCATACCGGTAAGCGGCGTGGGCAATGGCCAACCAGCTTGGAAATTTCTGTCGCCATGTTTGAATATTACGGTATTTAATTTAATATATTCTTACTGAAGTTTCACGGTTTTTTAGATTTCAGTTTTGGTCAAAAACAGCAACTGAC
>JADGCM010000040.1 GCA_015228995.1 Magnetococcales bacterium | reverse complement strand
GGTGAGGGGAAAAAGGGGCATGGGTGAGGGGAAAAAGGGGCATGGGTGAGGGGGAAGTAACAAACATGACTTCCACGCCCGATAATCCGTGGGGCATCCGGTTCATGGCCATGTTTCACATGTCCAACGACAGCCATCTGTTCCGCACGGCGGCACAGTTGGCGGCTATGGAAATGCGGGATAGCCAGAAGTGGTTGCCCTTATACGAGGCCAAGATGGTGCATCAGTTCGACCACCGCTGGGCCACTTATGCTGACAAAGGCACGGACTCACGCGATGTGACGCTGGAAGAAAAGAACCGCCCCGACTATGCACCGCTGCCCCGCTATTGGGTAGCAGAGCAAGAGGTCGAAAGCCGCTTACGTGCCAAAGGGTGGTCGCGCCGCTGGCTAATGGGCTGGCGGGATATCTGCCGCTCTACCGACGAGCGCACCGTCATCGCCGGCGTGGTGCCACGGGTGGGATGTGGGGATACTTTTTTGCTCATGTTTCCCTCGAATATCGAGGCCACAGCCATGGCCTGTTTGCTAGCAGACCAAAACAGCCTGGCCCACGATTATGCCTCCCGACAAAAAATCGGCGGCACACATTTGAAATATCACGTCAAACAGCAATTAGCTACTTTGACCCCCAAACACTACGCACCCGATGACATCGCCTTCATAACCCCGCGTGTTTTAGAATTGGTCTATACTGCCCACGATATGCGGCCCTTTGCCGAAGATTTGGGCTACCAAGGGCCGCCGTTTGGCTGGGATGTGGAACGGCGGGCGATGCTGCGCGCTGAACTCGATGCCCATTATGCCCGCCTGTACGGCTTGAGCCGGGATGAACTGCGTTATATCCTCGACCCAGCCGAGGTAATGGGACCCGACTACCCGAGCGAGACCTTCCGCGTGCTGAAAAATAAGGAAATGAAACTATACGGCGAGTACCGCACCGCAAGGCTGGTGCTGGCGGCGTGGGATAAAGGAGATAAAATGAACCAGGAGGTAACACCGTGACGTTGGCAGAACAGATCTATCAATCAGCCTGCTCCCTACCAGATGAGAAGGCGGCTGATGTGCTGAGGTTTATTGATCATCTAAAAGTGGCTATGTGTGATGCAAAAATAAACCCGCGTGGAAGACATCCAGGTACGATGGATTGCAAAACGGCGTAGATGCCCGCGTTGCCTCAGGCAACATGATAACCGTCGCTAAAAAACGCCGCACCCCCGTTACTGTACGCCATAACACTCTTTCTCTGCTACGTTTTTGTCAACATACGCTGTTGCACCAACGCATACAAGGCCGGGATGACCACCAGTGTTAAGATGGTCGATGAGACCATGCCCCCGACCATGGGGGCGGCGATGCGGCTCATTACCTCTGAGCCGGTGCCCGTGCTCCATAAGATTGGTAATAAACTGGCCATGATGGCAACCACGGTCATCATTTTCGGGCGGACCCGTTCGACAGCACCTTCCATGACGGCAGCATACAGATCCGCCAACATCGGCGGCCGCTGCTGGTCGCGACATTGCTGTTGCACCTGTTGCCAGGCGTGGTCGAGATAGATCAACATCACCACGCCGGTCTCGGCGGCGACACCCGCCAAAGCAATGAAGCCCACCGCCACCGCTACCGACAGGTTGTAGTCGAGCCACCACAACAGCCAGACCCCGCCGATCAGAGCAAAAGGCACCGATAGCATGACAATTAACGTGTTGCTGAGACGCCGAAAATTGAGATAGAGCAACAGGAAGATCGTCAATAAGGTCACCGGCACCACAATGACCATTTTTTTGATGGCCCGCTGCATATATTCGAACTGGCCACTCCAACTGAGGTAAAAACCAGGGGGCATTTTGACCTGCTCCGCCACCAGTCGCTGGGCGGCAGCCACATAAGCACCAATGTCACTATCGCGGGTATCAACGTAGATATAGGCCGACAACAGGCCATTTTCGGTACGAATGCTCGGGGCTCCTTTAGCCAGACTCACCTGAGCCACTTGTCCCAACGGTACCATAGTACCATCCATAGCAGTCAGCAACACCTCGTTAGCGATTTGCTGCGGATCGGAACGGCTATCGCGTGGATAACGCAGGGCGACATTGTAACGCTCACGGCCATTGAGCAACGTGGTCACTGGCTCCCCCCCCAAGGCCATGGCAATGGTTTGTTGCATATCACCGATGGTCAGACCATAACGGGCTAATTGCTGCCGCTGCGGTTCAATGTTGAGATAATAGCCACCGGTGAGCCGCTCGGCGTAAGCGCTGCTGGTCCCTGGTAGCTGTTTCACCACCGTTTCGATCTGTTGCGCCAGCTGTTCCATCACCGTTAGGTCGTTACCAAATACCTTGATGCCGACCGGTGTACGAATACCGGTCGATAACATGTCGATACGCGCCTTGATCGGCATGGTCCAGGCATTGGCAATGCCCGGTAGTTGTAACGCTTGGTCCATTTCGGCTATGAGAGCGTCAATAGTAAGACCGGGCCGCCACTCGGAAGGGGGCTTGAGGTTGATGACCGTCTCAAACATCTCGGTTGGTGCTGGATCGGTAGCACTATTGGCACGGCCAGCCTTGCCCCATACCGACTCGACCTCGGGAAAGGTCTTGATGATCCGGTTTTGCAGCTGTAATAACTCCGCCGCCTTGGTGATCGATAAACCCGGCAAGGTGGTGGGCATGTAAAATAAGGTGCCCTCATTGAGGGTCGGCATGAACTCACTGCCCAGACGGGTCATGGGATAAACCGAGGCGGCCATCGCCATCAGTGCCACTACCAGGGTGAGCCGCCGCCAGCGCAACACCACAACGATGATGGGCCGATAGAGCCAGATCAATAACCGGTTAAGAGGGTTTTTCGACTCCGGCAAAATGTGGCCCCGAATAAACAGCCCCATCAACACCGGCACCAACGTCACCGACAGCAGGGCCGCACCGGCCATAGCAAAGGTTTTGGTCCAGGCCAAGGGGGCAAACAAGCGCCCCTCCTGCGCCTCCAGGGTAAACACCGGCAGAAACGAGACAGTAATGATCAGCAACGAGAAGAACAGCGCTGGCCCGACCTCACGACAGGCCTCCAAGATGGCGTCACGACGTGAGCCACCTGGAGGCAACCGTTCTAGGTGTTTATGGGCGTTTTCAATCATGACAATGGCCGCGTCGATCATAGCGCCAATGGCAATGGCAATACCGCCCAGGCTCATCAGATTGGAATTCATGCCGAGGCTGTACATAGCGATAAAAGCCAGCAGAATGCCCACCGGCAACATCAGAATCGCCACCAAAGCCGAACGCAGATGCAGTAGAAACAGCACACAGACCACAGCGACAATAAGGGACTCTTCTATCAGTGTCTGCTTGAGGGTAGTGATGGCCCGATGGATGAGATCGGAACGATCATAAACCGCTGTCACGCTGATCCCTGATGGCAAACCAGCCGTCACCTCAGCCAGACGCTGCTTTAAGTTATGGATCACTTCCAGGGCGTTCTGGCCATAACGGGCCATGGCGATGCCGGAAACCACCTCGCCTTCGCCATTGAGTTCGGTCAAGCCACGCCGTTCATCGGGGACCAGCTCGACGCGGGCGATATCACGCAGCAGCACGGCCGTGCCCTGACTGGCCTTGACGACCAGCTGTTCCAGATCGGCAATCCCGCGCAGATAGCCCCGGCCGCGCACCATATATTCGGTCTCAGCCATCTCAATGACCCGACCGCCAACATCACGGTTGGAGTCACGAATGACCTGGGCCAGCCGCTCCAACGACACACCGTAACTACGCAGCTTGGTCGGGTCAACCGTGACCTGATAAGTGGTAACAAAGCCCCCAAGAGAGGCCACTTCGGCAATGCCAGCGGTGCGTGTCAATTGATAACGCAAATACCAGTCTTGAATGGCCCGCAGCTCAGCCAAGGTGTACTGGGCCGCCGTCACCACATATTGGTAGACCCAGCCGACCCCGGTGGCATCGGGACCCAGCTGCGGCGTCACGCCGGTAGGCAACCGGCCACTAACGACGTTGAGATATTCCAACACCCGCGAGCGCGCCCAATAAATATCGGTACCATCGGCAAAGATGACATAGACAAATGAGGCGCCGAAGAATGAAAAGCCGCGCACGACCCGCGAATGGGGTACCGACAACAGGGCCGTCGTCAGTGGATAGGTCACTTGATCTTCCACCACCTGGGGCGCTTGGCCGGCATAATCGGTGTAAACAATCACCTGCACATCCGACAGATCGGGAAGAGCATCCAATGGGATGCGCACCACGGCATAGAGACCAGCAATAATGATAAACAGCGTCAGCAGCAGAATGAGGAACGGGTTACGACTGGACCAGGAGATGGTAGCGGCTAGCATAACTAATTCTCAAGCTACTGATTCCATGGCAGGGTGATGTTCAAGCTGATTATAATATAAGTCTATAATCGGGAAACACAGGTCATAATCACCCCAAACCAGCTCGCCATATTCGAGACGAAATGTTGCAAAACGGACCGGGTCTAGCCAGGCCCGAATAGCTGGGTGGCGCGCGTGTGATAAAAATGGATAGAAATCAACTATCTGTTCGGTATTATCATCGAATTGCAACCGTAAACGAAAATCGCCCACCTGTTCCACAACAATAATGTTGATAATAGCAGCAATCATTTGATCCTCCTGGTAATACGTTCAGGCACAATAGGCTTATGGAGCACGAAAAAATCAATCCATTTGGCAACGATATCACTGGCATGAGCAGAGACCAACTCCTCAAAATAGCGCATCTCTTGGCGGTCTAATGGGGGACGTCCAGCAACCGCGCTATAACGGACTTCTACAACTGTGCCGTTGAGAACAATAATCTCAGCCCTGGACTCTCGGCCTTGTGATTTGCCATGCACATGCAATGGCTCATGTTCATTAGCATAAAACAGAACAGTTAGACCAAAATATTCATACAACTTAGGCACACTGTCATCTCTTCCCGGATGTCACTAGCCACGGCTCTGAGGAACGGGTTACGACTGGACCAGGAGATGGTAGCGGCTAGCATCACCCGCTACTCCTTACCGGTAAAGCCACTCAAGGCCGCTTTGAGATTACTCTCGGCATCAATGAGAAAATTGGCCGATACCACCACTTGATCGCCAATATCAACCCCCTCTAACACCTCCACCAGTTCGTCACTATAGCGCCCCAACTTGACCGAACGGGGGGTAAAATGACCATCACCTACCTGTAATAACACCGTCTGCCGTTTACCACTATCGATCACCGCAGAACGAGGCATCACCACCACTTCATCAGGAGTCAGTGCCGACAATTCGACCCGGGCAAACATGGCCGGCTTGAGTTGCTGCTGGGGATTATCCAATTCGATCCGTATCGGCAAAGTGCGGCTGTCGGCCTTCAGGGAGGGATAAATATAACGCACCACACCCGCAAAGGTACGCTCCGGCCGGGCCGTCAGACTCACTTTGGCCGCCATGCCAGTCGTAACCCAGGCGGCATCCTGCTCGAACAGCTCGGCGATTAGCCAGACAGTGGTGAGATCGGCAATTTGAAACAGCATCTCTCCCGGCATAAAACGCATGCCTGGCAAGGCTTTTTTATCGGTGACGATACCAGAAGCCGGTGACGAGAGGGTCACGGTCCGTTGCACTTGCCCAGAGCGGGCCAGCTGTTTGACGGTAGCCGGGGCGATGTCCCAATTTTGCAACCGCAGCAGGCTGGCAGCCGCCAACTGCTGCATGCTGCCCCGTGCCGTTTCTTCAGCCCCCTGCAAGGCCGATACCCCTTGATGGGCGAGTAGATACTCGCGCTGGGCCGATACCAGCTCTGGGCTGTAGACCTCCAATAACGGCTCACCACGGCGCACCGGCTGCCCGGTGACATTGACATGCAGCCGCTCGATATAGCCCTCAAAACGGGCATTGACCGTATGGATGCGCCGCTCATCCCATTCAATCCGGCCAGCCGTCTGAATCAGCCGTTCCAATGGTTGGCTACGGACCACCTCGGTGCGTACTCCCAATTTTTGCACCTTAGCGGCACTAATATGCACCTGACCCACGTCGGACTGACTTGGTTGTTCCCCCGCGTACACCGGCACATAATCCATCCCCATTGGGTCTTTTTTGGGCACCGGTGAGGTATCCGGCAGACCCATCGGGTTGCGGTAATAGAGTGGTTTACGGACATCGGCAGCGGTCGGCGATGCCTCGGTGTTATGCAATTGGCCATGACTGCCCCACCAGTAGCCGCCAGCGGCTGCCAAGATGGTCATCAGCCACAGCCAGATCCATCTCATAGCGGCTCTCCCAACAATTGTTCCAGATCGGCCAGGGCTTTATGCAGCTCGGTTTGGGCCTTGATGCGGTTCTGTTGCACTTGACGCCATTGGCGTTGGCTCTCCAACAGGGTGGTAAAATCGACCCGTCCCGTCTCATAACCAACCAATGCCGACTTGTGGCTGATTTCGGTCTGGGGCAGTAGCGTCGTGCTGATCAGTTGTTCGTTGCGCCGAGCGGTTTCGATGTCGGTAAGAGTCGTGGCCAGTTGGGATAATAGCTGATTAGCGGTCGCCTGCTGCCGCTGTTGCGCGGCGTTGAGCATCTGTTCTGCTTCACGCTCGCGATCACGGCGCGCTTGCTGTTGCAAGGGAATATTGATCTCCGCCATCACCTCCCACTCACGGATACGATCCCGGTATTGGATCGGCGACACGCCCACGGTCACATCGGGATAACGATTGAGGTAGGTTAAATCACGGTTTTTCTCAGCCCCCACAATACGCGAGGAGAGCAGAGCCAATTGGGGATTGTGCTGATGGAGCCGCTGTTCCAATGCAGTCAATTGTAGTTGATCCGCCTCTGGTGGCGACGGGGGCGGCTCGGGCGCTGCCAACGTGGCATTGGCCGGTCGTCCTAACAACTCATTGAGACGGTGATCCAAGTGGTGGCGCTCGGTGGTGAGCATGAGTTGTTCACTTTGGAGGGCGGTCTGTTCCAACTGCGCCCGGACAACATCTTGTTGGCTGGCCAAGCCGCCGGCGTAGCGGTCGCGTACGTTCTGCTCCAGCTGCTTCATGAGAGCCACGGTCTGCTGGAGGAGCTGTTGCCCCTGCTGGCTGAAATAGCGCTGTGCCTGGATACCGCACACCCGGGCTGCCAGTTCGGCCCAAGTCACAACTACCTGACTATCAGCCCCGGTCGCCTCTGCCGTGGCCACCTGCTGCTGTAAATCGCGCTTGCCGAACCATGGCACATCCTGCATCAGCAGATAACGGGTACTGCCAACCCGACTGGGATTGAGGGTCGGCGATTGCTCGCCAAAGCGGGTGATATCGCGCCACTCCATCCGCATTTTCGGATCTGCCAGTGTGCCCGCCGCCGCTGCACGCGCCTCAGCCGCCGCCGCTTCGCTGTGCATGACCCGGTAGTCGGGGTTGTGCTGACGTGCATAATCAAGGAGTCCGGACAAGCTCCGCCCCAGTGCCAGATCCTGGGCTGTCTCCTCCTGGGCCAAGGCCGGAGAGGCTAGATGGAAGAGCAGCAGTGCACCGCAGAACAGACCGGGATTCATCACTTGCCTCCCTCACCCTGCCCTCGCCCACAAGGGGAGAGGGGCTTTCCACTTAGAGCGGGACAACACGATCCGGTGTTGTTCATCGTTTCGGCCAGTTCTGTTTCCTGGGGCGATGCCCCAGGCTAACATGGAATCGCCCCGTTGGGGCTTCATGATTCATGCGCCCCGGAGGGGCAGTCTCACCAGTAGCCTGGGGCATCGCCCCAGGAGACAGGAGCATAAGTAAAAACAGCATCACGCCTCTCCTCTTGTGGGAGAGGCGGGGGGTGAGGGGGGAGAAGCCGAAGGTTGTCCCGCCTTAAGTGCATGGCCGGAAAGGGTAAAAAAGGAGAACTTCACCTCTTACCCACCACCATTAAACCCGGTCAACGCCAAGCTGTTGTAACTCTGCATCCCATGCACCGGCATAGCTGCCCGGATGGTCACGCTCAAGGAGCTGGAAGCCTTGCTGATATTGCCAGCCAGATCTTCCTGGATAGACCTGATATTGGTATAGGTGCCCGCTGATAAAACACCCTCTGCAGAGACACTCCAATTACCCGCCATATCGACCGTGCTGTCTCCGAGGAACAGGTCACTAGCCTCATCAAATTTATTATTGGCATTGCTGTCTCTGAACAGGATGACATGAGCCCCCCGTTCACCCTTGCCGCTGATGCTATTGGTCGCACTACTGAATTTGAGAGCAGACGGAGCCGCCGGGGCGGTACCATCCACACTGATCACCAAAGCCTGTTCCGAAACTGGGCTCATATTGCCCGCCAAATCGGTCTGTTTGGCCGTCACGATATGCCTACCATCACTGATTTTGGCGACACTAACACTCCAATTACCGGCACCATCGACCACACCACCGCCCAAGTTGACCTTGCCGTCAAACAGGGAGACGTAGGCATCCGGCTCACCCCCACCCCCACTGAAGAACAAGCCAGTGGTCTTATTGGTGAGATAATCATCCGCAGGTTCTCTGCCAGTCAGTGCTATCCCAGTCAGTGCCGCTGGCGCTTGGTCATCTATAACCAGCATGAAGGGAGCCGACTGGTCGCTCTCTCCGCCATCCTTGTTGGTCTGTGAGGCGGTAATGGTATAGCTGCCGGGGGCTAGAGAAAGATCGGTTTTCCAAAGACCCTGCGTCACTGCTGCCAATTTAGACGCTTCGCCATCGACAAACAGGGTCACCTGAGTCGCTCCCGGAGCAACCCCAGAGAGGGTCAGACCGTTCATTTTATTGGTGATGTTATCATTCCTAATAAAACCACTATCATCCTCTTCCGCCAAATCTAAATCGTTAGGAGTCTGCACGATCACCGCGATGGCTGCTGAGGCTAAACTTTTATTACTACCCGCTGCAGTGGTTTGTATCGCCTTGATCGTATGGCTACCACCAGAGAGGTTGACGTCAGCTTGCCAACTACCCCCGACGATGGCCGTCGTAGTCATTTGCTCGCCAGTGTCGATCCTGCCGTCTTTGTCCTTGTCGTTGAACAAGAGGAGCGTTGCTCCATCAGTCCCGTTGCCGGTAACCAACAAACCGGCCCCACTCGTAATCGTTTGTATGGACGCGGAGCTACCGTTTACTTTTAACCCGGACGGCGCCGCAGGGGTGGCGGTATCGACGGAAACCAGCAATACCTGTTCTGATACTGGGCTGATATTACCCGCCGCATCGGTCTGTTTGGCTGTTAGGCTGTGATTGCCGACGCCGATCTTGGCAAGCGTTGCCTGCCAATAACCAGAACTAGGGATTCTGGCGCTGCCAATACTCTTGTTACCTTCAAACAGGGTTACACTACCATTGGCTTCACCTCTACCGCTGATGATAAGGTCGGCGGTTCGGTTGGTCACGTAGCTTTCATCGGCAAGTTTAGCGGCATTTACCGTCATGTTGTCCGGCGTCGCTGGGGCTTCGTTGTCTACCACCAAGAGGAAAGGAATAGAAGGCTCACTCGTTTCCCCCACAGCACTGGTCTGCACCGCAGTAATCGCATGGGGACCGGATGTCAGACCCAAGTCAGTCTTCCACAAACCCTTGGTTACCGCTGCCGATGCGTATTCGTTGCCATCAACCAACAGGGTCACCCGGACGGCCCCGTAAGCGCTGCCCGAGACGGTTAGACCACTGCTTTTAGAGGTCACATTATCGCTTTTAGAAAGGCCACTATCGTCCTCAGCTGCCAGGTCAAAGCCCCCTGGGGTGGCGACAACAATCGACAGCGATGTTGAGGCCTTACTATCATTGCCAGCAACGCTGGCTTGCACCGCCTTAATAGCGTGGGTACCACCAGCAAGGTTGACGTTGGCCTGCCAAGCCCCTTCACTGACAACAGCCGTGGCCAGCAGCTCGCCAGCATCAACCTTACTGTTTTTATTAATGTCGTCAAACAGCGCCACGGTCGCACCATCCAGACCATAACCAGCGATGGGCAGTTCGACACCATTACCGACCAAGTTGCCCAAACCACTACGCAACCCATTGGGAGCAGCAGGGATAGCCGCATCCAGCGTCACCACAAACACCCCTCCAGTGGCGGCGCCTTCATCAGCAGCGACGAGGTTGGTCGCATTACTAGAAAAGGTAACGACTTTACCATCCGCTGAGATAGAGGGAGGCCCGGAACTACCATCACCCTGAGTACCGTCCCCAGCGATACTGACTCGTTTAGTCTGGCTGGTAGTCAGATCGTAAACAAAAGTGTCCCCTAAACCATTGCTGTCGTCATTGACGAGATTACTGGCATAACTGAGAAAAGCGACAAATTTACCATTAGCTGCCATAGCGGAGTAGTAAGAGTGACTATTGCCCTGACTGCCATCGTTGGCGACGCTGATGCGTTTGGTCTGCTTGGTGGCCGTGTCGTAGACGAAGACATCCGCACTGCCGTTGGTATCGTCGGAGACAAGATTATCAGCGCTGCTCTCAAAAGCGATCAAACGGCCATCGGCGGAGATGGAAGGTCGGTAGGAATCACCATTGCTTTGTGCCCCGTTGCTGGCAATACTGACCCGTTTGATCTGTCCGGAAGAGGTATCGCTAACAAAAATATCCCACACCCCATTGCTGTCACCAGAAACCAAATTATCAGCAAAACTCTGGAAGGCAAGCCAACGACCATCGGCGGACAATGAGGGTTCGGAAGAACCCCTGCTGGCTTGCGCCCCAGCTGCAGAAACACTGCCCCGTTTGGCCCGACCGGTAGCGGTATCGTATACAAAGACGTCGTTCCTGTCGTTGCTGTCACCGCTGACGAGATCGTCCGCCGAACTGACAAAAGCAACCGATCGGCCATCTGCTGAGATTGAAATTGAAAAATGGCCACCCCACGATACCCCTCCACTGCTTTGTTTGCCACCATCGGCAACGCTGACCCTCTTGGTCTGTTTAAGAGAGGTATCGTAGATAAAAACATCCGCAGCACGATTGGTATCGTTGCCTACCAGATTCCTAGCGTAACTAATAAAGGCCACAAAACGACCATCGGCCGACAGGGCGGGAATAAAAGATGATTCCTTGCCCTGATAACCGTAACCATCCACACTGATGCGGCTGGTGGTGTTGAGCGTGTTGAGCGTGCGGTCATAAACAAAAACATCAGATGCATTATTGGTATCGCCACCAACAATGCCAGAGTCATAACTCTCGAAAGCGATAAACCGACCATCGGCTGATATCGACGGGTTATAAGAGAAGGGAGCAATGCGTTGGATGGACATCGGCATAAGTGCTATCGAACCTCATCTTTCTCTGGGCAATGACCTGAATTTATGGGTTAATTGAGGCATGCCGTTGGAGACGCAAGGTCAGTCGGCACCTATTGAATCGTATCAGTAGCATCCTTCAAAAGCAATTGACAATACGCATGCACGGCCTCTTGCTACACAAACAAGCCATGCTCGGGCTCGATAGATAGGTACTCCAGGATCGCCAAGTTCCTGGCATGGGTCACACAGTGATGATGGCATTGTTGCGATGGATCCAGGGCGTATATCCGGCGTCGGTTTTCCTCAGAAAACCAGAAGCTCCTAAAGTCACACTCTTTAATTGACCCCAATAAACCACTGTCGGTATAAGCCTTGTCATGGCACACATAAACACCACAATCGGCCCCAATAACCGTCAAGAACTGCAGAAAGGGACAAAAGGTATACTGTTTATCAAACCGTTCTTCCAGCTCATGGTAATGATCCACAACAGAAAAACTGTCATTGTTAAGGGCTTGCGCTCGCTGGATTTCCTCTTTGACACGCGGCATGATGCTGTGATGATAATCATTGTTCCCTGCCCCATCGTCCGAAACAACGACGCCGGACAGCTTAACGTGATTGACACCCAACTCTCTAAACATTAACGACACGTCGTAGATATGCTCGTAATTATCTTGTGTGATAATATAACTAATGCCCAACACACAGCTGCCATTACGGCCGGTAAAATGACGGACATTCTCAACCACCTGACTAAAAGGAGTCCCCTTCAGGCCTCTCGCTTGGCAATAGCTAACATCGTCCCAGGCATCAATCGAAATACGCACCCAGGTACCACAATCGGCGAATGCATCCGCCATCCGTCCCTTCAGATTAATGCCATTGGTAAGGGTCGCTACTTTTACCCCCCCATTAGCCAAACGCCGCACCACATCAGGCAAAGGTTTGTACAAAAGCGGCTCGCCCCCACCGGAAAAGGTAACAGCCTTGACACCCATTGCGATGATATCCGAGACGATTTCATCCATTTTATCGGCCGGGATGCTGTCCTCCTCAACCATGTCCGTTCCTAGTTGTAAATTACTCACCTTGTAGGAACAATACCAACAATCGTGGTTGCAACGGTTGGTTGGTTTGATACAAATATGGACCGGAGCCACCACCCGCTGCTCTTGTATGGCCTGCAAATGGTCGGTAAAACGCAGAAATTTCATGCTACTATAAAGTACGGTCATGGCTTTTCAACTCATTCGAAGGCAACTACTCCATAACAGCAGGTAACCACACCACCATCACACAGCGCAC